>NZ_JAUBQQ010000028.1:0-61800 GCF_036701335.1 Microcoleus sp. Pol12B5
TTTTAAAAAAACATCGTCCCAGCAGTCTTGACGTTTCAAAAATTTTTTGGTAAGGGTAAACGGCTACGATATTTGTGTCAAGATGAAACCCGTTTGGGACTCAAAACGTTGACGGGAAAAGTAATTACAGCCCGGGGGGTAAAACCAGTTGCTCCCATACTGTGGAAGCGTGAAAATTTTTGGTTGTATGGGGTAGTCGAACCCATGAGTGGCTGGCATTTTTGCCAAGAATATGCCCATCTTAATGGAGAAGATTTCCAGCAATTTATTGACGCTCTTTCTCTACAATTAGGTGAAGATATTGCCCTGATTCAAATGGACCGAGCGGGTGCTCATATCACTAATGAACTGTCATGGCCAGAAAATTTAATTCCTGTCTGTCAGCCCTCACATAGTCCAGAACTTAATCCAATTGAACGGGTCTGGGAATATATCAAACAGCAACTTGTTGGAGAGGTTTTTACAACTCTTGGGCAACTACGAGAGCGCTTGCAACAAGTTCTTGAAAACATCACTACTGAGCAAATCAGTTCGTTGTCATCTTACAATTTTATTCTTGAAGCTTTATTCTATGCAGCTTCATATTAAATTGGTATAAGCTGCTATCTGGTAGATTGGGAATTTTTAACCGCTGATGCACGCAGATAAACGCAGATGAGTACACAGGAATTACTTATCAAAAGCAAAGAAACCGGGTTTTTGGCAAATTCTGCGGGTGTAACGCGTCTTTTCAGCAAAAAAACCCGGTTTCTGACTACTCGTGCGTCAGCCTTATAAACGTAAAATATCGTTTACGGTTGTTGCTGAATTATTAAACCGCAGAGAACACAGAGGACACAGAGTCAGAGAATGAGAGAGATGAATAATTTGGATGTCAATGGATTTGAGCGAGGAACATTTGTCATAGCAATCCGCGATAGCGAATAAACACCAACAGCACCGCCCACGATCCTAATGCGACTTTGACTGCAACCAGGATATTGAGCAAGGGGAGAATGCCACCGCTGAAAAGTTTGCCTAACTCTCCGTGCGGTAACTCATATCCTGACAGAGTGATAACGGACAATACAATGAAAACAAGTACCGAAACTTTCTCCAAAGTCGCGGCGTGCCAGCGCTGGTAGATTTCTTGCATCCACTGCGGTGATGAGGTAATCGCCACCAAGCCGATCGCAGTTCCCCCCGCTACACCCGCAGCAAAACCACCGCCTGGACTTAAATGCCCGCGAATTGCTAGTTCGATACCCACCAAGGCGGCAATCGTCGCTCCTAATCGCGCCAAAATAATCGATGGTTGATCGGTAAACTGATATATGGCGCAGGACGGCTTTTCATTGGCTAGCATGAAACTTGCACCCAAGATGGCGATCGTAAATACCACAACTTCAAAGATCGTGTCGTACAGCCGATTTCGTAAAATGATACCGGAAACCGCATTGGATACTCCACTATCTTGAACAACCAATTCGACGATCGAACTTTGCTGCGATAAGTCCATTGTTGGATTGGCGATTAGCAGCATTTTGACAAACAGCGCTATCCCTGATAAAAAGTAAACCCACTTCATCAATGTTTGTCCTCTACGTCTGGTGTATTTACATAGGTTAGGGTTGTCCCTGGTGATGAAAGTTCGGTTTGCATGATGTCGTAGACACGCCGAACTCTGATTGCGGTGTTATAAAGTTGCGCTTCGCCGCTGTGTTCTAGTTGGTCTTCTGGGGAACAAGCTGCATGAACTTCTTTTTCCATCAGCGCCCGCTGCAATGCCTGTGCACTCGCATAGGGAACCAGTTCCAGGCGCATATGGCGTTTCTGAAAAACTGTGCGGATGTCATCTATCAGTTGCTTAAAATGACCTGCGATTTTGTCGTTTGGTATAGCATCGCCCTCTGTCCCGTCTTCGATGACACCCAGACGCAGCACGAGGGATGAACGCACCGTCACTGCATAAAGTGTAATCGCGAGTAGAGTACCCATCAAGGCTTCGGTCAAGCCCACATCCCCCGCGCCTAAAATTGTATACACCAAGGCGGCGATCGCTCCCAATACCCCCCGCAGTAGCAATGCGTGGTATGGATTGACCTGAAATACCACCATACCAGCAGCTAAGGGTAGCAGAGCGACGAGGACATAAATGTAGCTATTATCGTTCATAGTTACTCCCTGTTTTGGAACAATAAGCCAACACATATCCCAGCATTGTGTTCCAGGTTGCTAAGCAAATGATCGCCAGAATCAGCAGGGGCCATTTACTGGGTATTTGCAGCAGCAATCCGACGACGATCGCGATCGAACCCAGCGTATCTGATACCGAAAGACTGTGCAGTTTATATAAAACCGATCGCTTCCCAAGTAGGAAAGAAGTACCCCAAAACCAGAAAAAAATCCCTATACCGATGCAGGTATAGCTCAATACATCTATTACGATCATGCTTCACTGATACGTTTGATTATATGTGCCAACAACATCAATCCAGCATTACCCACGCTGAGGATAATCGCCGCCACCACACCGATCATCCAATCATCGCGCCAGACGGATATGACGAGAGCGATGATTGCCGCCTTGGTCGAAATACTGGCAAACGCCAACATTGTCTGCCAGATATCATGATCTTTCCATACCTCGTACATGGGTATGAGCAGAGCCAAAATCATGGCAATTAAAATCAAGTTGTTTAAGTTGTTCAATTGTGTGCACTCCTGATTTTTCTTACTTACCTAAATCGGAATTATTCATTTCTCTCTTCTCTTCTCTGACTCGGCGCCAAAAGCGGTTAAATCATTCAGAAACAAACTTGAACTAGGTGTTTGATGTCCGTCGCACTCGGTGTACTTCGTAAAAACCCTCTTCGTGATATTTCACAACAATCGTCTTGGGAGTAAAAGTGATCAGGAAGACATCTAGGAAGATCAGCAAGGGCGATCGATGGTTTGGCACTTTTTCCATGATCACATCTTCGTGCCTATGGGGACGGAGGATGAGTTCAAATGCTTCTAAATAAGCTATCGGAATCGCCATGAAGATTTTACCCAACACTCCCAACCATTCCCTCAAAGGTTCCGGGGGTGCGTAGCTGCGCGGCAACAGGAAAGCAATGATGAAGCCGATCGCAATATTTGCCAAACTAAAATCGGCAGTAAGTAGAAACCAGATCGTCAGTCTTAATATTAGCTGTCCAATCATGTTGGTAATGCCATCCAGAATAGTAGGAGCGAAATCAAGCTCATAAAGCCGACCAAATGATCGAATTGTTCAAGCATACGTGGCAGTTTGATTACTGTGCGTTGAAAAATTAGAAAATAGGCTAACCAACCAACGCCGATGATGGCGATTGCCTTAAGCATACTTTCCAGCGTATAAGCCTGAAGATCAAAAGCATTGGCTCCAATCAGCCCAGCTAGCAACAGCAACACCGCAGGCCAAAAACCGGGTTTGGCTGCTGTTTGTCCGCCACGGGGTAGAAAGATGAATTTAGCAAAAGAGATTGCTGTTCCGACTGCTGCGACATTCATCGCGATCGCTTGCCAGGAGCCCAAATTCTTCACCGTTAACGTCTTTGCCCCAAAGCCAACCAACATGGGAAAGCCAGAGATTGATAAGCTAGCTATGACTAAGGCAATCCAGATATTGGTATTGATCGGCTTCTGTTTCAATTCTTTCAGATTACGACTCGGTAACGATCCTGCAATCAGAAACAGCGACGATTTGACCAAACCGTGGGCCAGCGCATAAAACCCACCGACGGACGGTGCAGCGAGGATAAAGCCCAACTGCGAAACCGTGTGAAAAGCCAACATCCGTTTGCTATCTTTTTCTAAAACGGCATAGAACACGCCCAGCAGCGCCGTCCCGACGCCAAAGATTTGGACGATGGGTGCCACCTCCTCCACCATCAGCGCACAGCGCACGAGGGGATATACCCCCGCTTTGACCACAATCCCTGACAGCAAAGCCGACACAGGCGTTTCTGCTTCCGAGTGAGTTAACGGTAGCCATAACCCCGATACAAACACACCTCCCTTAACCAAGAGTCCCATAAAGATCAGAGCGATCGCCTCTGGGGGCGCTGCACCCAAGCCGGCAAAACTAAACGAATTACTTGCCTTATAAACCAGCACGGCACCGACTAGATAAAACAGCATTGCCGTGTTGCTAATAAATAGATAGCGCAAAGCCACCCAAATCGAGCGATCGGTGCGAGGATACGCAATCAAGAGAAAAGCCGCAATGCCGCTGACCTCTAACGCCACATATAAACTGATAAAGTCACTAGAGACAAAGGCCGCATTCAGGCTGCCATGCACCATCAGAATCTGTGCATAAAAAAATGCAGTCTTATCTGTGGGCCAACAGTAGATAATCACCGCTGCTGTGACTAAGGCATTGGTTAAGATGAAAAAGCCGCTCAAGCGATCAACTAACAACGTGACACTGAAATTATCCAGTAACTCCAGCGTCACCGCTGACGGCATAACAAAAAGCTGGAACGCATAGGCAGCGGACGCGATCGCTCCGAATATTGCTAGATACTTGTCAAACTTCGGAATCAAATAAATACTAAACCCGACAAAAAACGGGAGTGCAATCCAGGCTAGCGTCAGGGTATTCATGGGGTATTATTCATCTCGATTTCGTTACTTTCTAATGTCGGATTATCTCGTGCCAGCTTCATCACACTCACCAGCATTAAAGCCTGAATCGAAAAGCCGATCACGATCGCCGTTAATATCACCGCCTGGGGAACCGGATCGGCGTAAGCGACATTTTTCCCCTTTGAAATAATGGGTGTCAGCCAGCCTTCTCGCGATGCCACCACCACGTAATAGGCTATAACCCCTGTACTCATGACATCCATACAGACGATTTTCATGATCAGGTTCTTTTTAAAGATGATACCAAAAAATCCGCAAAATACTGTTGCCAATACCAATGCTTCTAACATGGAAATTGCGTGTTGGATAAGGGGTTTTTGTTATTATATTTGAATTAGCGTATATTATTTCTAATGGGACTTAGACATTTTCTAGTCCCTAAAAGACCTGAAAAGCTGTCTAGGTAAGGGAAAGAGTTTTATGCCCCGTCAGAGCTGAAACCCTTGTCAGTGCTGGACTATCCCAATTCAAGCTCAAACCGTTTACCTGTCTGGGTTTGCAGCAATTTTTGACCGGATTTTTGTCTAAGTCCCGTTAGCGAATCTGTGGCCCACAAGGAAGTCCGATCGTCCATCTTTCCCCGGTTTCTGACCACTCGTTCGTCCAGGAGTGTTCAATTTAACTGGGGCGAACTTCACTAACTTCAATCATTCCGCAAAGCTGCGATCGGATCTAACCGAGCCGCATTCCGAGCCGGCAATACTCCAGCTAACAACCCGACGGTAAAAGACAGGCCAAAACCCGCTGCGATAGACCATACAGAAACCACAAACGGAAATTTGAACGCTGTCGAAGCCCCAAAGGCGATCGCAACTCCCAACCCAATACCCGCCGTTCCCCCCACCGTGGAAACTAAAATAGATTCCGCCATAAATTGAATTAGAATTGCTGCATTAGTAGCACCTACCGCTTTGCGAATCCCGATTTCCTTAGTGCGTTCCACAACAGACACCAACATAATATTAGCAATACCGATGCCGCCAACCACCAAAGAAATTCCGGCGATCGCTCCCACCATAACCGTAAATAAACCGATCACATTGCTAAAAGTATTGACTATTTCAGCTTGATTGACAACTCGAAAATCATCCGGTTGTGGCGGATAAATATTGTGGCGCAAGCGCATGATATTTTCCACTTGAAATTGAGCATCCGCTAAATCCGCTTCGCCGGCAGTTTCCAACCAAAAACCCGATATCGCAATCCCCGCTAAAGAATTTCTCCCCACAATCCGCGAAGACATATTTTTGAGGGGAATATACACTCTATCGTCCTGATCAGTCCCCCCTACAGACCCCTTGCTTTCCATCACTCCAATGACCTTGTAGCGGTTTCCCTGAATGCGAATATCGGAGGACAGCGCATTAACTCCGGCTCCAAAAAGTTCGTCCCGCACCTTAGAACCGAGGACAACTACTGGCTCAGCAGCATTCAATTCATCCTCGTTAAAAAACCGTCCTTCTTGGGGTTGAATGTTCTTTACATCTGGATAGTTTAAATCCGTTCCCAAAATAGCAGTAAATGAATTTTGTCCGCCGTAAACGACTTGCACTTGGCGCTGCAAATAAGCCGAAATTGCCTTAACTGCGGGAGCTTGTTTGCCGATCACCCTAGCGTCATCCCAAGTCAGGGTAGTAGCAGAACCGCTTCCCTGACTGACACCGCCCGATCGCGAAGCACCGGATAACACCAACAGCACATTTGTACCCAAAGCCTTTAACTGTTCTTCAGTTGATTTTTGTACACCCTGTCCCACCGAAGTAATAGCAATTACCGAAGATATCCCAATAATTACGCCCAGCATAGTTAAACTGGTACGCAACTTATTATTCCACAGCGCCTCTGTCGCCATGAACGCAATTTGAACATTAGAGATTTTGTTGGTGCGGGGGCGAGTCTGTAATTTCATTTGGTAATAAGTAATAGGTAATAGGTAATAGGTAATAGGTAATTGTCAAGCACTAATACCAGGCACGATCCGCCGGGGGTTGAAACCCCCGTCTCATAGCTAAAGTCGGTTGAAACCGACTGAAAATTCGTCTGAAACTGATGTAGCCGGAAATGATATGATTTGTGGCACGATCCGCCGGGAGTTGAAACCCCCGTCTCATAGCTAAAGTCGGTTGAAACCGACTGAAAATTCGTCTGAAACTGATGTATATCAACTAACTCTTCAGTCCTCTTTCAGAGGACTTTCGCTATGAGACAGGGATTTCAATCCCTGGCGGACTCTGCGACGAACCAACTAGCCCCGACTGCGCGAAATAACTACTAACGCAAGCGCGTTCCCCCACCAGGTTGCAAACCCGGAATCCCGCCCGACGATGGATTTTGGGATCTAGGCCGCAATCCGGGGGGTAAACTAAGCAGCACTTTTTCATCTCCTTTCAAACCAGATCGCACTTCAGTCTTATCATCCACCGTCATACCAGTCTTAATCGGCATAAAAGCAGGTTTACCATCTTCTCCACCGGGAACAAAAACCCCCGTTTCCCTTTGTTGACGGACAATTGCCGCAGTCGGAACTACCAAAACATTTTTGAGTTCACCAGCCTTAAATTCCACATTCACATTCATGCCCGATCGCAGCATTTGTTTATCATCATTAATAATTGCCGCTTTAACCTCAAAACTTGTCACATTTTGCTGGACGATCGACTGAGGCGAAATTTGAGTGATTTTACCTGCAAAAGTCTTTCCCGCAAAAGCATCGGCTTGGATAGACGCAGCCTGGCCCATCTGAATCTGAGAAATATTAGTTTCTGCTACGTTTGCGACTAATTGATTTTTTGAAGCTAAGGACAAAATTGAAGAAGAAGTTGCCGAAGAAACCGCACTACCTGCCGTAGTGGGAGTCACAAAAGCGCCCGGATCGGCGTACTTGCGGGTGACAGTGCCGGTGAAAGGAGCCCGCAGCACAGTGTCGTCGATCAGCGCTTGAACGCTTTGCAAGCTGCCTCTAGCGGCGAGAACTTGGGCGCGGGCTTGGGCGATGTCTTCCGGGCGAGAACCCGCTTCTAGCAGCGCCAAAGCTTGCTGTTTTTGCTCCACAGCAGCCTGCCCCGCAGCGATGTCTTCCGAGCGTGCGCCGGATCGCGCCAGGGCCAAAGCTTGCCGTTTTTGCTCCACAGCAGCCCGCCCTGCTGCGATGTCTTCCGGGCGTGCGCCCGATCGTGCCAGGGTCAAAGCTTGCCGTTTTTGCTCGACTGCAGCCCGCGCCGAAGCGATTTCTTCGGGGCGAGTACCCGCTTGCAGCAAAGCTACAGCTTGTTCGGCTTGCCTGACTTGCGTTTGAGCTCGATCGCGCGCGGTCCGGGAGTTGTTGACAACTTGCAAAGCAATGGCTCCGGCATTATAGAGTTCCTGATTTCTCTGAAAGTCTTCCTCTGCTTGGTTTTTCGCGTATTCGGCATCTCTGAATTTGGCGATGGCTTGGGCGATGTCTTCAGGCCGATTGCCCCTGAGCAATTTTTGTAAATTTGCCTGTTGTTCTGCTAACGCTGCCTCGGCTACGGCAATATCCTGGCTTCGATTGCCGTTGAGCAATTTTTGCAACGTTGCCTGTTGCTCAGCCACTTGTGCCTCAGCTACAGCAATGTCTTGGGTTCGATTGCCGTTGAGCAATTTTTCCAGACTTGCCTGTTGTTCTGCCAACACTGCCTTAGCCACAGCAATGTCCTGCGATCGAGTGCCGTTGAGCAATTTTTGCAGGTTTGCTTCCGCGGCTGCGAGTTGTCCGCGAGTTTGGGTAAGTTGCCCTTGGAGGTTGGAGTCGTCCATGTAGGCGAGAATCTGCCCTTGTTCAACTTTATCTCCTTCCTTGACAAGCAAACTTTTGAGCATTCCTGAAGTTTTGGGGCTGACGTTAACGGAACGTTCGGGCACTATTGTGCCGTTTGCCGAAATTGTAATCGGCAGGTTCACCCTTTCGACAGCAACAGTTTTTTCCTTGCGCCTGGTTTCGCGACTCGATTTGACTGTTAACTGGCTGTAAGCTGTGTAGCCGACTCCTGCAAGCAGGGATGTGGCCAGGAGTCCGCTAAGCCAGGGAGTCAGCTCTTTTTTTATCTGAAAGTGCTTTACTAAGTACATATAAATTAGACCTGATGGGTCTGTCTTGAATTTAGACCGATCGGGAACAGAAAAGGTTCAATTGAAGTCTGAGCGAGTTTTTGCGTTTGTGGTGGCGCCAAGTTACTAACAGTCCTGGACGACTAAAACATTACTCTAGAGAACCTCACCCTAAAATTGAGTCCACCTTGGGCACCCGCGAGCGTATCACACCACAAATTTTGGGATGAGTGAGCATTTTTGGCTGGCGATCGCGAAGCATAAATAATTGTTAACAATACTTCGGACAGTTTGTGATTCCCAGCCGTAGAATAAGGGTTTCAAGGCTCCCAGGCAAGTTCGCTGCCAACGAAAAATCGAGGGTTTCAGCCTAATAACTAAAAACAGTCCGGACTATTGATGCGATCGAGGTATAACAAATCATTGGAGCGGACAAACACCTATGATTTTAGTTAAGTTGAAGTTATCGGTGAGCGTAAAGCCTAAATAATTGTTAAGCGATCGATGCAGAACGAATCATTGGATCTGACAAAATCGCAATATTTGAGGTTTGAGTCAGAGGCGATCGTTTTCCGTTCAATTTAGCCATTAGGTTGCACTTATGTCAAGATAGAGATGTTCCCTTAAAGCCATTAGTTAGTGATATATGCTTGAAAGTGATAACAGAAATAAATTAATTAAAATAATTTCTAATTGGTTTGAAAACCAGCTTAAACCCATCGTGCAGTTTTTGATATATTTAAGAGTACCTCTGACAATTGCAGTGGTATCTTGGTATTTTTATACCCAGATCGATCAAACCATTGAGGTCTATCGTGTAATTGCTTTCGATAATAATGTAGCTCAGGCAGTTTTTTCTACAGTATTGGTTGTTTTTCTTTCACTTGGTGTGTGGTTCGCAGCACGTTTACTTGAGAAATGCTATGAAGCTCGTCTTCCTGACTTCTACAAGCCAAAATTTGATTGCTTATACAAAAATGCACCTCGTTTGCTAGGTACTATACCACTGGGTAGCCTTGCTTATGGCACTTGGGCTACCCAAAAAACATTGCAGAACTTATCAGATCCTACTCCCAAGATTTTTTTGCTAGTGTGGATGTTTAGCAATATAGTTTTATTAGGAATTTTATCTTATTTAATAATTAAACGTGTTGAACTTTTAAAAAACTCAAAGTACCTAGGTTCCTTTGCCTCTAGCCAAAAGGGTGAAGGTCTATTTGGTAAAAAATTTGAAAATGTATTTGTTAATATTTCCTGCTTTGTTTTTATTGTTTTATCTTTGCCTATGATCGTTGCAGCAAAAGATTCACATTTGTCTTTTGGTTTAGTTGCTGTTTTTCTGTTGCTCGTATTTTTTAATGTGGCGCTGTTTTCTTGGCAACCCACGATAAAATCACGAATTACAGTTGTTAGGACTTGTTCAATTTCTCTGCTGGCATCCCTAGCATTAGGGTTGATAATGCCTCCAACATTTCTTCCCGATCTGCTGGGATCAATTAGTGTGGTGGCAATATCATTGACGATTCTGGTGGTTGTTTTTTCAACAATTTACGACTGGGGTCTGCAAACCAAAATACCTGGGATTACGATTCTCATCGTGTTGATTGTTGTTTCTAGCAATTTTAATTTTAATGACAATCATCGCTTTCGACAATTTAGCAAACCCGAAAAGTCAGTCCTTCCAGCTTTAGAATCTAGTTTTCAGCAATGGTTAGCTAATCGCCCCGATCTCGATCAATTCTCAAATAAACCCTATCCTGTCTATATCGCTGCGGCTCAAGGTGGGGGTATCTATGCCGCTTATCATGCAGCAACAGCCTTCACAAAGCTAACAGAATATTTTCCAAGTTTTCCTCAGCATATATTTGCAATCAGTAGTGTTTCTGGCGGTAGCTTGGGGGCTTCTGCCTTTTCAAGTTTGGTGAAATTTGGTGGAATTAGTGGTAAATCCCTTAGCCAAACGGCTAGCAAACTGTTTAGCAGTGACTTGCTTACGCCCCTCCTAACGATGGGGCTATTCCCTGACCTGATTCAACGATTTATCTTTTTCCCAATATACGATTGGGATCGGGGAAGAGGTCTGGAAGTTGCGTTTGAAAAAGCTTGGGATAAGCTGTCTCTTCCAAATCAAGATAATCCCTTGCGGCAGTCTTTTTACCAACACTGGCAGCCCCAGGGCATCGCCCCTGCACTGGTTCTCAACACAACTGTTGTCGAAACTGGCGATCGCCTGGTGATCAGCCCCTTTCAGATTAACTTGCCCAACAAAGAAAATATTGCCATTGATGAACCCGATCTAGATTTGAAACTGAGTACAGCGGCTGGCCTCAGTGCTCGTTTTCCCTACTTCACCCCTGTAGGGTGGTACCAACGCAGTAAGGACAAAAGTAAATTGCATTTGGCTGATGGCGGTTATTTTGATAATTCTGGTATTCCTACCGCTTTGGACATTGGGCGGAGCTTACAGCGACTTAAGGGTTACGGAACAACCTTTGAAATTGTCTACCTATCATTAATTGATGGGCAATTTAACGAGCCTACAACTCAACTCAAGAGTGAAGGACTGAACGAGGTTTTATCGCCAGTTCGTGCCTTGTTTAGTGCGCGCAAGTCCCGCAGCCGCAGTGCTGTTGAGTTGTCTACGTTCACGGTCAATGATGGGATTGACGATCCACTCAAATATAAATTCAGAACCTTGTTCCTGAAAAAGTCAGGTGATGGAGTTAAGTTGCCTCTGGGTTGGCTCATCTCTAAACACTCAAGGGTATTTATCGATCAGCAGACACCTGACCCCAAAGCAAGACCCTGTGATATCAAAAAATTCCGACAAGCCATTGCAAAAGGTCGGGTGGTTATGGATGACAATCATAACCTTTGTGTGATCACATCGATTGGCGACGATTTGAGAATGACCCCAAAGCAAGACCCTGTGATACCAAAAAATTCCTAGAAGCCATTGCAAACGTTCAGGTGAGCAGGGATGACAATCCTAACCTTTGTGCGATCGCATTGATTGGCAACGATTTGAGTTAGATTAAGGTAATGTCTACCGATCTACACCTACTGTCTATTTAGCAAAGGCGGGATCGTGAAATCGTTAAGCTAACGGCGCAACCTAACAATTCGGTTGGAGGAGATTGTTGAAAGTCGCTGGTGGTGCTAGGAGTGCTATTTGCAACCGCTCAACCTGAACGTTATACCCGCAGCGAAAAGTTCATTGAGGTGGTCGGTTTCAGTTCTAGATAATGCCAGCAAGAATAGTTGGCTTTGTTGTTAAGTTTGGAAAAATTAAAAGCGATCGCAAACCACCAATAATTGTTAAGCGAAAAGTCTTTTAATCTGCGATCGCATCGATCGAACTTTTGAAAAGTTCGATCGCCCATTTCCTCCTCAACAAACAGCCACTACACCCAACTCTGTAATCGCCGCCTCCGGGCCCACCAAAGAAACATACGGTTCTACAAAATATTTCTTAGCAGCATCCCGCGCTTGTGAAGCTGTCACCTGTGCAATTTCTTCTTGAAATTGCTGGTCAAATTTAATTCCCAATCCCAAAATTTCGTACCAGCCTAAAACTTGGGCAATTTGCGAATTAGTTTGTTTTCCTAAAGCATATTGACCGAGCATTTTATTCTTGCAAGCTTGCAATTCTTCCTCGCTTAGTTCGATGTTGGCGAGTCGATCGACTTCTGCGCGCAATCCTTCAAAAGCAGTCGTCGTATTTTCCGGCGCCGTACCCATGTACACGACAAACTGAGCCGTGTCCAAGCGCGTCGCGTAGAGCGCGGAAACGTCGTAAGCCAAGCCCCGCTTTTCCCGCAATTCCACAAACAATCGGCTCGACAAACCGTTACCCAAATAAGTATTCAGCAACTTAATCGCTGCGTAGTCGGGATTTTTGACAGAGGGTGCGAGGTAGCCCAGCATAATCACTGATTGCTGCGTATATTGCGCTGTAACGACCGATTGAGGGGATGGTGATAAGGGGGGGACGGTTAAAGTTGGCAGGGGTGTTAAAGGCGCTTTCCAGTCCCCAAAAGTTCGATCGATCAGGGCGATCGCATCTTCGGTCGATATTCTGCCGGCTACAGAAATAACTACATTATCGGGACGAAAATAGGTTTTGTGGAACTGTTCGAGCTCGTTTCTGGTGAGCTTTGACATAGTAGCTTCCGTGCCCAAGGGAGAGAAAGCATAGGGATGTTCCTGGTACATCGCGTGCCGCAATTGCTCGAAGGCGATCGCAAATGGCTGTTCTTGTTGCGATCGAATTGCCGATATGGCAATGCGGCGTTCGAGTTCGACTTCAGCTTCCGGGAAATTCGGCGATCGCGTCAATTGCGCCGCCAACTCCAAAATCTCCTCAAAATCCGCAGAAACCGTCTTCAAACTCACTAAAAAATAGTCTGTAGTAGAGTCGGCACTCAACCTCGCTCCCACCGATTCTACACACTCGGCAATTTCCAGCGAAGACAGCCGATCGGTTCCCTTAGTCATTACCGCCGACAGCAAGTGACACAACCCTGCTTGTTCCGGCTGCACGTAGCGACTGCCGGCCCGCAGGAATATCCTAGCTGCAATAATATCTGCTGCTGGATTTTCTGCTGCTAAGACAACAATACCGTTGTCTAAAACCGTGCGCTGGATTTCATTTTTCATTGAATTATTTGTTAACTGTTGACTGTTGACTGTTGACTGTTGACTGTTGACTGTTGGCTGTTAGTCATGATTATTCGTAGGATGGGTAGAGCGTGAGCGTTACCGATCATCCGATTTGAGATTGGCGATTTGAGATTTTAGATTGAGGGACAAATCTCAAATTTCCAATTAATAGACTTGGGTTTCATGTCTCAACTCAACCTAGTTGCTGTTAACAGTGAACAGTCAACAGTGAACAGTGAACAGTCAACTATTATTAGATTGGTTTGAGTACCACTGCTGTATAGCGCCGAGGAGAGAGATATTGTTGAGCTAGGCGCTGGAGGTCTAATGGCCCAAATGCTTTAATCCTCGTGGGATAGCTAAGCGCTAATTCGGCACTGGCGATCGTATTGTAATATCCGTAAAGACCGGCTAGCTGTCCCGGCGTTTCGAGCGAGAAAGCAAAATCGTTGCACAGCAAACGCTGACAGCGGAGCAATTCTACCTCGGAAACTGGCTCAGACTGCAATTGCCAAAGTCGATCGCAAATCCGAGATTCCACCTGTTCGACATCCTTGGCGTCCAAGACTGCACTGATAGTAAATAAACTCGATTCCCGTTGCAGCGAGAAAGTGCTGTCGATCGCCTCTACCAATTGTAATTCTTCCCGCAATTCCCTGACTAAACGCGAAGTCCGCCCGTCTGCAAGCAACACCGACAGCAAATCCAAGCCGCAAGCACTTTGCAAGTGTTCAACTCCCGGGCCCGTCCAGGCCATCATCAGCCGCGCTTGTTCCAATCGCGGGAGGCTCAATTCCTGACGGCGAATTTCTATCAGTGGCGGTTCCGCCTCTGCGGTTAATTTGGGACAATCCCACCGATCCGAAAACTGCTCGAATGCTTTCCCCGTAACATCTCTGGCCTGTTGTTCATCAATTCCCCCGACTACCACCACAGTCATATTTTCCGGCTGATAGTGCGATCGGTGAAAACAGCGCATTTCATGGGGAGTTCGCGACATCAGCAGTTCTTCCGTGCCCAATACCGATCGCCTGTAGGGATGTCGCTGGTAAACTGTTTCCATCATGGCTTGGAAACCCAGCCAATCGGGATTGTCTTGAGCTTGGCGGATTTCTTCTAGCACCACATCTCGCTCGCGATCGAATTCCTGATCCGGAATCGAAGCCCGCAGCAGCAATTCTGCCAGTGGCTGCGCTGTTTCTGCTAAATAATCGGCCGCAGCGTTGACGAAAAAATGGGCGTAGTCGTGACTTGTAGCTGCGTTGGCGACACCGCCGCGATTTTCGATTACTTGGTCAAATTCTCCAGGGGCGATCGAATCCGTCCCTTTAAATATCATGTGTTCTAAAAAATGAGCCATTCCCGACCAAGAATCCGGCTCCAACGTAGCGCCAGCCCTCACCCACACGTCTAGCGCGACCACCGGTGTGGCCGAAATCCGCTGGTGAATGACCGTTAACCCATTATTCAGCTTCCAGACATTGGCTGGGAACTCTAAAGCAGTGAGCAGTTGAGACAAGCTAGTTATTCTTAAACTTTAGTTAACTTCGGCTGCAACTATGGTAGCGCTTTACAGCTCTGCGATCGGGATTAATTGATACAAAAGTCAGTTGTCAGGGGGCAGTTGGCAGTCGGCAGTTGGCAGTGGGCAGTTGGCAGTTGTCAGTTGGTAGTTGTCACTTAATAGTTGTCAGTGGTCAGTTGGCAGTTATTAAGGGTAATTTTTGCTTTTTTAAAAAACGACCTTAGCCTTAATTAACTATCATTTCTTGGTTTAAAAGTCAATAGGTTGCGCGGGATATTAATGAATCAGTCGGGAGAAAGAGGATGTTATCAGAATATATCAATAAATTAAGAGATGTAAGAACACTAAATACCTTGAGAGGAGAAACGACAGATGGTAGCTACCCTAGAAGATACCAAGCGCCAAGCGATCGCAACTAAATTAGCAGACATGAAAGCGCTGCAAAACCTGTTGATAGCCAACGAGCAATTGTTCATCAATTCCTGCAACGACTCCGAACTAGCCCAGCGCTTCCGGGATATGCTCGAAGACGATCGCAAAAACTTGGGCGTATTAGAAACTACGATCGTGCAATACGGCATTCAAACCGAGCCCAAAGAAACCAGCACAAAAATGATTGAAGAAGTTCAGAAACTCATGCAAGGTTCTGAACTCACCATGTTTGAAAAAGTCGCTCAGCACGAACTGCTCAAACACAAACAAACAATGGCCGGTTTGTTAATTCACAAAGCTGCTCAAGTAGTCGGTGCCGACATCGAAGCTGCCATTACCCCGCTCAACACAGTTAACTTTGAGAACCGCGCTCACCAAGAACAACTCAAAGGAGTTCTCGAAATTTTAGGCGTACGCGAGCTGACCGGCAAAGACCCCGACCAAGGCGTTTGGGCTCGCGTGCAAGATGCAATGGCAGCCATGACCGGCATCATCGGCGGTGCAGTTACCCGCAGCAAAGATGAGATGAACATCACCGAAATCATCTCAATGGATCACCGCAAAACCGATACCCTATTTATGGAAATCGCAAGCACCGACGATCCTCAAAAACTGCAAGAATTCTTCGGTCAACTTTACAAAGACCTCAGCGTTCACGCAGAAGCAGAAGAACAAGTTGTTTATCCCGCTGTTCGCAGCTACTACGGCAATACTCAAGAACTGTACAGCGAGCAAGCAGAAATGAAGCAGATGCTTGCCCAAATTAAGGCTCTCAACCCCACTTCTTCTGATTTCAAAGCCCAAATCAAACAGCTCCAAACAGCGGTTAAAGATCACGTTCGACAAGAAGAAAACGATATGTTCCCTCATATTCGCCGCAACCTGAGCGAAGCACAAATGGAACAAATGGCTACAGAATTCAAAGCAGCCAAAAGCACCATCCAGCAAGAAATGGCTAACCTGAGCTAATTCAGCAGTCACCTAATTACAACTCTAGCAAAACTAGAGAATAGTTAAACTGCAACCTATCAGTCCCGCTACCCACGTAGCGGGATTACTGTTTTTTTATAAAAAAACAATCTAAATAAACCCGCCCTAGGTAATGTGGTTGTGGGGGCGGGTTTATTTAGATTGTGAGTTATAGTCAGAGATTGTGGGTGAAAGTTCCCCCACAAAATGCGGTTATTTATATATTAACTCGCGCCAAATCTACCCGTTAATAACCGATCCGCCGTTGGGATGCAAAATTTGACCCGTCATGTAAGACGAATCTTTTGAAGCTAAAAACACGTAGCTGGGGGCAACTTCATCGGGTTGACCGGCGCGTCCCAACGCCGTGTCTGCACCAAATTTCTCCACTTTTTCTTCAGGGAAAGTTGCAGGAATTAGAGGCGTCCAAATCGGGCCGGGGGCGACTCCGTTGACGCGAATTCCTTTCTCAGCTAAACTTTGAGACAAAGACCGGGTAAAGGCAACAATTGCTCCTTTTGTGGAGGAATAATCTAATAATTGTTGATTGCCTTTGTAGGCGGTGACAGAGGTAGTGTTGATAATTGCACTTCCATCTTTGAGGTGTTTGAGAGCGGCTTTTGTGAGGTAAAACATTGAGAAAATGTTGGTGCGGAAGGTGCGCTCTAATTGTTCGGCGGTGATGTCTTCGATGCTTTCTTGGGGATGCTGTTCGGCGGCGTTGTTGACAAGGATGTCGAGGTGTCCGAATTCTTTAACTGTTTGTTCTACAAGGTTTTGACAGACGTTTTCGTCGCCGATGTCGCCGGCGATCGCAATACAGCGCCGGCCTTGTTGTTCGATCGCCTCTTTGGTTTTTTTGGCATCATCATCTTCGTTAAGATAGCTGATGACCACGTTAGCGCCTTCCTTGGCAAAGGCCATCGCCACTGCACGCCCGATACCGCTGTCTCCGCCAGTAATTAAGGCTACTTTGTCCCGCAATTTGTCGCTACCGCGATATCCCTCCGCGAAGGATTGAGGTTGCGGAGTCATTTGGGATTCAATACCGGGTTGCTGTTCTTGATGTTGAGCCGGATGGGTTTGTTGTTGAGTTGGCATAATATATTCCTCTAAGTTCTACCTCTATAAATAAAGGTTTTATTGAGGCGGGGAATCGGTCTTTTTGCCGATCGTCCTCTACG
Organism: Microcoleus sp. Pol12B5; assembly: GCF_036701335.1. Taxonomy (NCBI): domain Bacteria; kingdom Bacillati; phylum Cyanobacteriota; class Cyanophyceae; order Oscillatoriales; family Microcoleaceae; genus Microcoleus; species Microcoleus sp. Pol12B5. The sequence goes on from NZ_JAUBQQ010000028.1 coordinate 17,500, forward strand.
ACTAAAGACAGTAATAAAAGAGATAAATAAACCCGTCAGCCGAGCCCATGATTGTGGCGGGCTGGTTTATATAAATTGTGAGTTTTCCTCAAACATTGTCTGTAAAACGCGCCCCTAGGAGCAGGGGGATATATTTGTTGTAGAGGCGGGTTTCACGAACAATATTTCCGGTAATTAGAGAAATTCATAAACCCGCCCCGCGAGCCTCTAATTATTGTCACAACAGCAAAAAGCACGCCAAAATATCATTTGACGTGCAGGTTAAACAAGCTAGTTGCTAATTGCTGAGTCTCAAACTAGAGACCCAACTTAAGATTAAAGAAGCGAATTCGTAGGACTAGGAGGAACGACGAACAATGATTCATCGAGACCATTCTCTTGTAAAAATGTTGCAATCAGAGCATTCGCCGAATTTTGCAAATCGTTGATGTCAACAAAGCTGCTAACAACTGGACTCTGATCTACTACAAAGTTGCCAAAATTGCTGACTGGTTGAGGGACTGAGCCGGGGACGGGCTTATTCAGCGGATCATTATCATCGGAGATGCTAGAAGCAGTCACCGTGCCGCCGGTCAGCCGATCGATGCTGTCAATAACCCTTTCTGGTTCCGTCGGTACTGGCGCCGGCACGATCGGCGTTACAAAAGTATTTGGCCCCGGTACCGAGAACGCAACAGGGTTAGGCCCGGTCGGAATCGGGTACGGGTTGGCAACGCCCGGAGCGTTGAAAACTTCCAAGAGCGAGTAGCTGCCCGGAGCTAAATTGGTGAACAGAACCTGGCCGTTAGCATCACTCCTCACCAGAGGCTCGCTAGCAGGATCGTAGCGGCCGTTCCGGTTGAAATCCAAGGTGAACGGGATGCCCTCCAAAGGAAATTCGCCCTCATCTCGAAGGCCGTTGCGGTTGTCGTCCCGGAATTTTTCTCCGAGATAGTTAAAGAACTGACCATTGCCCACCAAAGCACAAGTAAACGTTTGGTTTGCGCCCAGAACGATGTCCAGTGGTTGAGTAGTTTGGAAAGAATTGGAGGGCACAACTTCCCGGACTCGGTAAATACCGGGGGTCAAATTGCCAAACTCCCAGCGGCCGAACTGATCGCTGACGGTACTTGCTTCTCCAGCATCAAGGGCATCGTTACCGTTGCTGTCGAGGTAGATTGTGACCCCTGCGATCGGCGTTTCAAAGCCGTCTCGGTAGCCGTTGCCGTTCAAGTCTTGGAATTTGCACCCAGTGATGCGGCTGTTGGGGGTGTTGCCAAAGACAACGTTGGCATCTTGAGTGCTGAGGTTGAACTGCACCCGATCCGGAGTAGTAGGACTAAAACCAGCTTGCGGCACTTCCCGAACTACATAATTGCCCGGTTCCAGGTTGGTGAAAGCACCGCGCCCGTTGGCATCAGTTACTAACGACTGTTCCCCTGTGTCGAGGGCGCCGTTGTCGTTGGCATCAAGGTACACCGTGATGCCGGGAATGCCCACTTCCTGTAGAGTGTTGGCCGGTTCGTAACGACCGTTAGCGTTCTGATCGTTGTATTTGAAGACCGTGATGTTGGGGCGCGTATTCCCGACAGCACCGCTACCTGGATTTACCAAAATCGGGGTGAAGAAGACTGCGGGTTCCGGGTTTACGGGGGGGAAGGGGGGCGGAAAGTTCGCCGCAACGACCCGCTGGCCGCCTGCAACTGTTGGATCTGCCACTATGAAAGGCAGTGTTCCCTGCTGTCGCGATTGGGGTCCGGGGGCTGTGACTTCTACCGGGTTCTGGGTAGTTGCAATTGGCGGCTGGTTGGGTATGAATGTTTCAAAGGTTTCCAATACTGAGTAGCTGCCAGCCTTCAAATCTCTGAAGGTAGCTCTACCATCAGCGCCAGTTAACAGTCGCGGTTCGCCCGCGTCTGTCCTGCCGTTCCGGTTCAAATCGAGGATGAACGGGATGCCCTCGAGGGCAACTTCGCCGGAGTCTTGTATGCCGTTGGCGTTGTTGTCCCGGAATTTGAAGATCGGGATTTCGTACAAAGGAGTGTTGCCCACTTGAGCGCAGGCCCAGATTTCGCCCTGGCCAAGGTTAATGTCAAGCAGGGAGATACTGCCGGGGGGGGTGCTTTGGGGAAAATCTCTTTCTAAAGGTTCAGTGCCCGGCCCGTTGGCTCGCTCTTCCCGAATCCGGTATAGCCCTGCCTGCAAACCGGTGAATCGGTACTCGCCGTTTCTATCAGTTAAGGTACTGGTGTCCCCTGCATCTAGCTGACCGTTGTTGTTGGCATCGATATAGATTCTGACGTTTTCCATCGGGGGTTCACTCCCGTCTCGAAAGCCGTCGTTATCTACGTCGAGGTATTTGCAGCCAATAATCTGACCGTCACCTGTAGCATTACCGAACAACACTGTGGCATTAATGCCCGCGAGGGTAACGACGACTGGGTTGGGAGTTGTCGGGCTGAAACTGGGTGGCGAGATTTCCCTGACAGTATAGGTGCCTGGAAGCAAGCCTGGAAATACGAAGTTTCCGCTGGCGTTTGTCAACGTCGAGGGTTCACCTGGCTCGACAGTGCCGTTGTTATTGGTGTCAATAAAGATTTGGACGTTGGGGAGTCCCGGTTCGCCTGCATCTCGAATGGCGTTGCGGTTGATGTCGTTGAACTTTGTACCCTGGATACCCGCAGGAGCGTTGCCAAAATTGATGGTTGGCGGTAGCTGTATTTGGGGTAATACAGGAAGTACCTGACTAGCTATTCTTTCTTCTGTCATGATTTTCTTTTCCTTCACACCTAAATCTACGTAAGCTACAGGCTACTGTATCACTTTGTCAATCAGCAGTTAGCTGCTAGCGACTGACGATCGCTACTCAATCATACATACGTCTACGTTGCTCGAAGGTTCCTCATCTAACATCAGGCTTACTCCAGCTTTGTCGCACGAGATTATATCAGGTTTTGAATAGCTGTGGCAATTTGAGCGCAATATCTTCAAGATTTGCGCCCGGAGTTCTTCTGCCCGTGGACACTTGCTGTTTTGAGCTGGAACAACGTTAAAACTCACTGCACCTCGGTGACTTGAGCGACCATGCCACGAGGGCTATCGCACTTGGGGAATTGTCTGATAATTCCTAAAAACAGGTATGATACTGTCTCTGAATCTTGCTCCTCATATACAAGCCAGCTTTGGGCTTCCCGGAACTCTGGCTTGGCTTTGGAGGTTGCCAACAATAGGGTATCACGCGATCGCCCTTTAACCTCTTCCTGATTTTTATGTGCGGTTTGGGATTCCGGGCGATCGAGCTTTGTCTCACCCTACTTAACCGGGAAATTCCTCACACCCATCGGCACAAACCAGTCAGCTATCACCCCATTATCTAATTCATTGATATTGACACAATTACCAACTTGTGCATTAGGCTCCAGACCGACATTCTGTTGCCCAAAGTTAGGAATATTGCCTAAATTTGCAAAAAATCCATCACTCAAAAATTTACTAATTTGATCACTATCACGACCCTGGCTCAAAAGCAAGCTATCCGCCCCCATATTACCCACAGGTGCGGTTCTCATATAGCTGTTGGCATCAGTTAACGGGTCGCCTTTCCAGGATTTAGCCGACCTACCCTCAGCCTCTCCAGTCACGAAATCGATGCTGCTAGCCCCAATCTCTGCCGAGACAACAACCACCGCAGGCGGAGTCGTTTGAATGAAACCGGGCGGCGGAACTTCGCGGACAACATAACTACCTACCGGAACATTGCGGAAACTGTAATTGCCTTGAAGGTCGCTTAAGGTACTCGCTTCGCCCGGATCTAAACTGCTGTTGTTGTTGAGGTCGATGTAAATTTGAGTATTGGCGATCGGGGGTTCCCCAGGATCTAGGCGGCCGTTGGCGTTAAAATCGTTAAATTTCACACCGCTGATAGTGCCCGTTACCAACACGTTGCCAAAGCTGAGATTAGTGGCATTTGTGCCGTTGCCCACGGTAATCGGAGTCGGATTTGGCGTGGTTTGTTGAAAACCGGGCTGCGGGACTTCCCTCACCACATAGGTTCCTTGAGGCAAATTGATAAAAGAGAAATTACCTTCGGGGTTGGTTAAAGTCGAAGGTTCGCCCGGATCTAAACTGCCGTTGTTGTTGAAATCAAGGTAAATCGGCCAGTTGGCAACTCTCGGTTCCGTCGGTTCGTTGATACCGTTAGCGTTGAGATCGTTGAACTTGAAGCCGCTGATGCTGCCGGTAGGAAAATTGTTGCCGAAATTGACGCCGACAGCGTTGGTATTGCCGGTGATGTCGATCGGGCCTGGATTTGGCGTAGTCTGTACCCATCCCGGTTGCTGGGCTTCCCTCACCAAATATCGGCCAGGAGAAACATTGGCAAAAGTGTAGTTGCCTTGGGGGTTTGTGATGGTATTGGGTTCGCCCGGATCAAAGCTGCTGTTGCCGTTGAGGTCGAGGTAAATTGGCCAGTTAGCCAGAGGCGGGTCTGTCGCATCTCTGACGCTGTTGGCATTGAGGTCGTTGAACTTGACACCGCTGATGCTGCCGACAAAAAAGACATTGCCAAAATTGATGTTGTTGACAGTGGCGTTGGAAGTAACGTTAGCCGGGCCGGGGTCAGGTGTGGTTTGAAGAAAACCCGGTTGCTGGACTTCTCTCACCAAATATGTATCTGCGGGAATATTGACAAAAGCGTAATTGCCTTCACCGTTTGTAAAAGTAAAAGGTTCGTCGGCGTCGAGCCTGTTGTTGCGGTTGAGGTCGAGGTAAATTTGCCAGTTAGCTAGCCCTTGTTCCCCAGGATCTCGGCTGCTGTTGTTGTTGATGTCGTTGAATTTTGTGCCTGCGATCGTCCCTGCGTTAAAGTTGTTGCCAAAATTGATATTGCCAGCATTTGTGCCGCTGGTAATCGTGATGGGTGCGGGATTTGGGGTAGTTTGGCGAAAGTTCGGCTGCTGGACTTCCCTAACTTGGTAAGTGCCCGGTGGCAGGTTGGCGAAAATGTAGTTGCCTTGCGGATTTGTGAGGGTGGAAGGTTCGTTAAATTCTGGCTGGCCGTTGTTGTTGAGGTCGAGGTAGATTTGCCAGTTGGGAATGGGGACTTCTCCGGGATCAGGGAGGCCGTTGGCGTTAAAATCGTTGTATTTAGTGCCGCTGATGCTGCCGACTTGGAAGTTCCCGATGTTGACGTTGCCGATGTCTATTTGGCTGGCGGTTCTGAATTCGGACATGGTGTTGCTGGGGCCCAATGAACGCGGTTCAATGTTTTCTGTAGGGCAATCTAGCAGTTTTTTTGCCAATTGCAGCTATTTCAGGGGATAAATTATTTTTAGGAAAGGGAGGAGAGGGGAATCAGAAATGCCCTGTTTGGCCAATGCCCTGTTTGGCCAATGCCCTGTTTGGCCGATGCGTAAATTTTTTCCAGATTTGATGTACGATCGCTACCAGTTTTCCAGAGGTCGAATTCCCAATGTCCCAAAACTTGACAGCAAGCTGGAATAAAGCCCGCGAGGTTCCGAGTTTGCTCTTCGGCTGGAGTTTGTGCGGTTTATTGGCAATGAGCTCGATCGCCCCTACTCCTGCTGTCGCACAGCTACCTACCTCCAAAGAGAGTAACAGCAATAGCCCGATCGCTCAAACAGGTGCGATCGTCCGCCCCGCAATCAAATTGGGCAGCCGAGGGTCGGAAGTGATCGAACTCCAAGCTGCTCTTAAATTATTGGGCTTTTACCCTGACACTGTAGACGGGATTTTCTCACAAAGCACCGCTAGAGCTGTATCTCAGTTCCAGGAAGCAGCAGGTCTGCCTCCCGACGCCATAGTCGGTCAAGATACTTGGAACCGGCTGTTTCCTGCGACTCCTGGCACGATCGAAAACCCGATCGCCAACGATCCTGTAAATCCCGACAACTCAGAGATTAGCCCCGAAGCGCAGCCAACCAATTTTCCTGTTTTGAGAAGACGAATGCGCGGGGCGGCAGTCAGAGATTTGCAAGAACGGCTGCGGGCCAAAGGATTTTTGCGGGTGAGTGCTGACGGCGTTTTCGGCCCGGAAACTCAAGCTGCTGTCAAGGCGGCTCAGCGACAATATCAACTGCCAGCAGACGGCATTGTCGGCCGCGCAACTTGGGAAGCTCTGCTGCGTTGACAGCAAGCGAAAAGTGCCGGGTGTGCACGTTGGGGTATCGGGCGATCGTACAAATTGTTAATAATCGCTTTGGGAAGTATTTCTGCACGTCAAAAAGTGTCAAGTTTGGTAAACAAAGTGTTTTTATGCACGCAGTTGGTGTTAACTTAAAAACATGAGGGGCAAAACCAAGAAGCACAAAAAACTTGGATACAAAACTTGGAATTAGAGTATTTGTCCCGATCGCCTCTAGTTCGCAGGCAACGCCTGAACCGTTTAGCTTATTAGCAAAGAAAGGTTGATATTGCGATTCGTATTGGTTAGATAGCTTGAAGCTATTGGATTAATCAAAAGTTGCGATCGCACAACAGTCAAACACAGAAGTCTGAATAGACTCCGCTGATAGCTACCTCGTCCGCAGAGTAGTTGCAAAAAAGTCCACCTTAGTTGTAGTTTGCTGAAACTCAGCAGAGCTAAAAACCCACTTGAATCAACTGAATTTACAAACTTTTTAGGGTCTGGCATCCGATATGCTAGGCCCTAAAATTTTTGATAGTTGACAGTTGACAGTTGACAGTTGACAGTTAACACTTGACAAAGTAATAGACCTCTTGCAAAAGTCCTTTTAATAAAATTTTGGAACGGGCATCTTGCCCGTCCTAGTTATTTTTGAAAGAGGTCTAATGATTACTGACTACTGACTACTGATTACTGACCATTTCATTTAATCTCCTCAATTTGAGCATTCAAACCATTAGCGCTGAGCATTTGTACCAATTCCTCAGCTTTTTCGAGTTCCCGAAAAGCACCGGCTTGCATCACCGATCGTCCGCTGGAAAAAGAGCGAAAAGCACCGGGAACGAGGGATTGCATTTTTTGTCGATCGCCCCAACTGTTGGTATCCACCACAACTCGATAGCGGAAACCCAAAGCTCTGGCTCGATCGAATGACGGCGAATTATCCGCGGCATCGGGCAAAGAATTACCCCCTAAAGGTGCAGGTACATAGCCGCCCCTTCCGATCGGAATGTTGCGGCCCGGAACCGGCAATCTACCCTCGGAAGCAACCGAACTCGAACTATCAAAATTGGGAGGAATCATTGGTTGCTGTACCGAAATTTCCGAAATTGATCGATAATTCGGATCGGGCACAGGAATTGCGCTCGCCCCTTGGGCTACCGATGAAGCAGCGGCATTCCTCGGAGAAAGTTCTTGTCGCAACTCAGCGCTTCGCGGTGCGGGTCGATTTTGCACAGATCGCATTGAAACGGGCGCAGGCGGGGGAAGTGGCGCTCTTTCAACTCTGGGAATTAGCCGGCCGGGAGTGTAAGCCGGGAGAGAAGTGTCTGGACCACCGATGCTGGGAGGTCGATCGGCCCTTAGCTGCAAAGCACTTCCCCCCATTGGCGGCGGTGTAAAAGTTCCCGCCACATCAACCGAGCCCGTCGTCCGGCTGCTCAATAATTGATTCCCGTAAGCTGGGATTATTTGACCCTTGGCTGCATTGTTGACATCGTACTGACCGTTGTTGCGAATGACATTGCCCCCCGGTTCGGCGGCAGTTCCCAAATCGGGCAGAGAGCTCGCGATCGCCACAATTCCGTCCCGGCGATTACTCTCGATATAATTGTTACGCAGCACAGGTCTAGCATTAGCTTGCACCACCACGCCATCTTTATTGCGAGTAATTTTATTACCGATTAGCAGAGGCGAAGCGTTCTGCGCTACATTCACCCCAAATCCGGTGTTTTCAAACACATTATCTCGAACTTCCGGCTGGGAACTGCCAAAAATAGTAATGCCGTTAGCTCCATTTTTCGAGAAAACATTCCCGCCAATCGTCGGCCTGGAAGTACCGACTACCGAAATGCCGTCGTGAGTGCTCCCAGAAAAAGTATTGTTAACAACTGTCGGAGAACTCGATTCGATCCACAAAGCGTAACCGCGATAGTTGGTATTCGTCACCGTCACCCCGCTGAGTCCTGCCCCATCTGCGCCTAAAATCGCGATATTTTGACCCGCCGAAGTCGGACTGATAAAGTATCCTCCGCCTTTGATGACAATATTCTGACCGCGAGTGTTGGGATTTCCCTGAACTGTCACGCTGGGCCTGAGCATTAATGGAAATTTTTCGCCGGTTTGCTCGCTGTAAGTACCGGGCGCTAGCAAAATCGCTGTTTTGGGCGGTGCCACGCTTAAGGCGTAGGTAAGGGTTTTAAACGGAGCTTGATCGCTGCCGTTGCCCCCCGTGTCGCTGCCCCCGATCGAGCTGACGTACAGTATGTTGATGTCGCTCTGTGGCGTCTGAGAAAGTAGCTGCACTCCCGGTATCCCGGCAGCGATAACTGACGGTTGATGGTTGCAAAGGGCGGTCATCGCAAAAACGAGCAGAAGGCAAGAACTCAAATAAGATTTTTGCGATCGCTTTTCTTTGCACTCGCTATATTGAGAATTTAGGAGCATAAATAAACCCCACTGATTTGCGATCCGAGTTCCGCTTCCCGAATTCGGTGTCGGGTTTTCGCGATCGAACTTTGATTTCACCCGCCTGCTGGGGTTTTCTTCTGTTAATCTTTTGTGTTGTTCTGCTAACCTCACGGCTCTCCTCCGAAGTGTGGTATGCAGTTTAACGATTCCACTCTCATCAAGTTTGATCTATTATGCTTTGTTTTCATCAAATTCAATAAAACTTAAAAAATTATTGTCGAATTTACATTGGTTTATGCCAAAATTAAGCCGCCTGCTTTGCCACAATCTTGACGGCGTGGGACAATGTAGCGGTTTGACTCGTAGGATTAATTATAATTAGGGTGGTTCTGAATGAGCGACAAACAAAACAGAACTTTACCGGCACAGCCAGCCCTCTGCCGGATTTTAGATGCAAATTTAGATCGATCGCGCGAAGGGTTGAGAATTATTGAAGAATGGTGCAGGTTTGGTCTCAACAGCGCCGATTTAGCTGGCGAGTGCAAGGAACTGCGTCAAGAATTGGCTGCTTGGCACGTCGCAGAACTTCGCAGTGCTAGGGATACGCCGGCCGATCCGGGTACGGAGTTGACTCACCCGCAGGAAGAGCAGCGTTCGAGCATTCAGCAGCTACTGGAGGCGAATTTCTGTCGGGTGGAAGAAGCTTTGCGGGTACTCGAAGAGTATGGCAAAATTTACGATCGGAATATGGGGGCGGCTTTTAAGCAGATGCGCTATCGGGTTTATACTCTCGAAAGCGATTTGCTGGCTTACCGGCGCTACCAGCAGTTACTTCGATCGCAGTTATACTTTGTAACTTCGCCGAGAGACAATTTGTTGGGAGTCGTGGAAGCGGCTTTGCAAGGCGGACTGACTTTGGTGCAGTACCGCGACAAAAACTCAGACGACGGGGTAAAGTTGGCCAACGCGCGCCAGCTTTGCGAACTTTGTCACCGCTACGATGCTTTGCTGATTGTGAACGATCGTGTGGATTTTGCGATCGCAGCCGATGCCGACGGCGTACACTTAGGGCAGGGAGATTTGCCTGTGGCGGAAGCGCGCAAGTTGCTCGGGCCAGGACGGATTATCGGTCGTTCTACTACGAATGGCGAGGAAATGCAGCGAGCTATTGAAGAGGGAGCCGACTACATTGGAGTTGGGCCGGTTTACCACACTCCTACTAAACCTGATAAACAGGCGGCAGGTTTGGACTATGTGCGGTATGCTGCTGATAAGTCCCCGATTCCGTGGTTTGCGATCGGCGGAATTGATATCAACAACGTCGATGAAATATTGAATGCCGGAGCTCAAAGGGTTGCCATAGTACGCGCAATTATGGAAGCAGAACAGCCTACTTTAGTCACGCAGTTTTTCATCTCGCAGTTGATTCGGATGCAGAATCTGAAAGCTCAGAAAGCTTTGCACGGGAAAAGCTAGGTTTATTTGCGATTCGTAGGGCGGGTTTAGCACAGGAAATCTGTGCATAAAATATAATTTTGTTACCAAACCCGCCCTAAAAACTGATATTTTACTTATGATAAATCAAATTGCGCTGCAAGTTAACGGAGAAACCCGCAATTGTGCGATCGACACACCGTTACCAGAATTACTAAAACAATTGGGATTAAACCCGCGCTTGGTGGCTGTGGAGTACAACGGGGAAATTCTGCACAAACAATTTTGGGAAACTACACAGATGCAAGAGGGCGACATCTTAGAAGTTGTCACAATTGTCGGAGGAGGCTAGCCCCAAATTGGTGACAAATTAAGCCTTAAATTGTCACCAATTGGCCGAACCTAGAAATGTCGCTTGCCGTCAAGTCTAGATCCCCCTAAATCCCCCTTAAGAAGGGGGACTTTGAGAAGAATTTTGTCTCCCTAAATCCCGTTAATAAGGGGGACTTTGAGAAGAATCTTGTCCCCCTAAATCCCATTAATTAAGAGGGACTTTAAGAAAAATCTTGTCCCCCCCTTATTAAGGGGGGCTAGGGGGGATCGAGACTTTGAGACAAACAAAAGAGACTTAAGGAACGCCGCAAAATATCGCAATTAAATTGCGACAGCTTCAGCCACAGGTGCTGCTACAACAGGATAAATGCTGACTTTTTTGCGAGTTTTGCCTTTTCTTTCAAAAGTCACCACACCGTCAATCATGGCAAACAGAGTATCATCTCTGCCGATACCAACATTATTACCGGGGTGAACTTTAGTGCCGCGTTGGCGGATCAAAATGTTGCCTGCTTTGACAACTTGACCGCCGTACTTTTTGACACCCAGACGCTGAGAATTAGAGTCGCGTCCGTTACGTGTACTGCCTGTACCTTTCTTGTGGGCCATAATATCCTCAACTGTATTTACTATGTTTTATTCTGAATCAGTTTCGGCGGTTTGGGGGGTTTCAACAACTGCTGCAGTTAAGTCTCTGGCGGCTAACACTGTACCGTTGACGCTAATCGAGTCAATCATAAAGCGAGTTGTTTCTTGACGGTGCCCTTTTTTCTTCCGAGTTTTCTTTTTCGGCTTCATCTTGTAGACGAGGACTTTGCGGCCCCGGAAATGCCGGAGAACCGTTCCTTCTACAGTGGCATTTTCTAGTAGAGGCTGGCCGATATGAACCTCGCCTTCGTGCTGGATCAGAAATACTTTGTCTATGGTGACTTTGGATTCAGCTTCGACGTGAAGCAGTTCGATGTCGTAGAAGCGGCCTGGTTCTACCCGAAATTGTTTGCCGCCGGTTTCAATGATTGCGTAAGTCATGGGATGGTTGTTGAGATTGCCGTACAGGTAGCTGATGAGTCTTTGGTCATTGGTCGTTGTGGACTTTTGACTGGTGACTGCTCTCCAGCTTTTGGAATGTCTTAACCTGATCCGAGCCGGATTTAGACAGACAATCTACTATTATTGCGGATTGTTGTATTTTTGTCAAGGTAAAAGAGAGTTAATCTTTTCTATTTGTTAGTTTGAAAACAGATTTGTGGCGACGAACTACGGAATGCTTACAGAGTTAAATGTAGATTTTCTCAGCTTCTCTCTTCTGAAACAGGGCAGGTAAAAATGGCAAATCGCATTTGGAATTTCTTAAATACTGATATCAAAGAACTGTGTTCCGCCGAAGCAGCGGAGGCAATCGGAGAAGCTGGGAAAACAGCCGCAGAAGTGGCAAAAATGTTCAAAGAACAAGGGCTGGACAATAGCAACTTGCTGCTAGAGGTTTTGAACTCTCCCTTAGCTCAAGTTGTGGGAACTGGATTGCCATTTATCGGGATTGCGGCGAAAATGCTGGCGTTTTTTATCGAAAAAACTCAACAGCAGCCGACTTTAGCTGAGTGCATTTTCCTGGTCAGTCAGGCGGCTTATCTGGAAAGTTTTAAGGATTTTCTTGAACAAGACGCAAGTTTGTTAAATCGCATCGGGCAAACTCCGGTTTCCGATGGAGTTAAGCAGTTGCTTAAAAAATTGGCGGATTTAGAATTGAGCGATAAAGATGCCAAAGAAACTGTTATTTGTTTCCGCGATTCGATGTTAGCCAGGGAATTTAACCTAGTGCTATCAGAACGGCTGCAACAAGCCGGACTCAATGCCGATGAAGCTCAAATTTTGACAAAGAGAGTTGCTGCTAATACTCACCGCTATTTAATCGAAGCTTGGGCAGTTTCCGGCGAAGCAATTAAACATCTTGGACAGCCTTCTATCAGCGAATGGCGTGAGGAACAGGAGAAATATTACAGCATTAACAACTACCTGCAAGAACAAATTACCTCTCTACCCCTAGAACCCGTATTTACAGAAAATTTTGCATTCAAGGATATCTACGTGCCTCTGAAGGAAAAGCCACTTGATGCAAATGGTAAGCCCATAAATAATGCAGAAGCTTTCGATTTAGAAACTTGGGCAAAAAATTTGCTTGAGGATGAAAACAAACAAAATCGGGTGATGTTTGTCGAAGCAGGGCCCGGACGCGGTAAAAGCGTTTTTTGTCGGATGTTTGCTGACTGGGTGCGACAACATTTTCATCCAGTTTGGACGCCCGTGTTAATTCGACTGCGATATATTCCCAAATTGCAAAATAGTTTCCCAGAAACGCTAAAAAAAGCAGTTAATGCTGGTTTTGCTAGCGATGACGGGTGGTTGACAGATAGAAACACGCGATATTTGTTTTTCTTGGATGGCTTTGACGAGTTGCTGATGGAAGGGAGAAGCAGCGGCGGTTTAAAGGAATTTCTCGAGCAAGTAGGACAATTTCAGCGGGACTGCGCTCAGAATTCGGAAATGGGACACCGGGTTTTGATTACTGGCAGAACTTTAGCTTTGCAAGCTATTGAAAGGCAAATGCCAGAGAACTTGGAGCGAGTCGAAATTCAGGTAATGGATGACGGACTACAGCAACAGTGGTTGAGCAAGTGGGAAGACCAATTTGGGGCAGAAAAAACCTCAGCTTTTCAGCTGTTTTTAGAAGATGAATGTTGTCCAGAGAATGTAAAATCCGAACTGTCGCGAGAGCCACTCTTGCTTTATCTGTTAGCGGCGATGCACCGGGACAAAACGTTGAAAGTTGAGAATTTTCAAGGAACTAACAGCACTCAAGCAAAAATTTTGATTTACAACAAAACTGTGAATTGGGTACTCACAGAGCAGCGGTCTGATAAGCTCAATCGCGATTTGACAGAATTGGAAACAGAGGATTTGCGGCGCATCCTTACAGAAGCAGGGTTGTGCGTGGTGCAGTCGGGAGGGGAATGCGCTTCTGTAGCGATGATTGAGGAACGATTGAAAGCACATGACTCAGCTAAAAAATTTCTTGAGAAAGCACAAAGACGGATTGATAATCCTCTGAGAAATGCTTTGGCGGTTTTTTATCTTCAGCAAGGCAGTAAAGAAGGTTCTGTGGAGTTTGTACACAAGAGTTTTGGTGAATTTCTGTGTGCGGAACGGTTGAAAGAAAGTCTGGAAGAGTGGACGGAACCGGGAAAGAAAGGTAGAGGATTTAATACTCAAGACTCTCAGATGGACTGGGAAATTTATGATTTGTTGGGTTATGGGGCGCTGACGGAAGAAATTGTTGAATATTTGATGGGGTTGTTAAAAACTCCGGCTGTTGCAGGGGATGAAAATCAGTTCCACCCTGTGGAGTTATTCCAGCGTCTGGAAGATTTTTATCTGCGGTGGTGCGATGGGGAATTTATTGATATGCTGCCGGAAAGTTTGCCTCAGAAGAAGATGCGCCTACTGCGAGCTCAATTGAAAACCCAAGATTTGGGACAGCGACAAATAGATATTTATGCTGGTTTGAATGTGATGATTTTGCTGTTGGAGTTGCAGCGTTACGGTCAGGAGACACCTGAATTCAAAGACAAAATGGTGTTTTATCCTTGTGGGAAACCTAATGCTGAAGGTAGGCTTGACGATGCAAGTCGGTTGTTGCGTCTCATTGGTTATAGGTGTTGTATTGGGGATTTTGGCTTTTTCCAAACAGTTGGGATATTCCTCAGGGGCGCAAACCTCAAGGGCGCAAACCTCAGGGGCGCAAACCTCAGCAGCGCAAACCTCAGCAGCGCAAACCTCAGCAGCGCAAACCTCAGGGGCGCAGACCTCATGGGCGCAGACCTCATGGGCGCAGACCTCAGCAGCGCAAACCTCAGCGGCGCAGACCTCACGGCCGCAAAGCTTACTGGCGCAAAGCTTACTGGCGCATACCTCAAGGGCGCAGACCTCAGCTACGCAGACCTAACTGACGCAGACCTCAGCGGCGTACACCTCAGTAGCGCAGACCTCTTTGACGCAGACCTCAGCTACCCAGACCTCAGCGGCGCATACCTCTTTGGCGCAGACCTCAGCAGCGCAGACCTCAGCGGCGCAAACCTCAGCGGCGCAAGGCTCAGCGATCGCACTATTGGAGATATCAAATGGGATGAAGACACAAACTGGGACAATGTTCGAGGTTTGGATACAGCCGTTGATGTTCCAGAAGCGTTAAGGCAACAGCTAGGAATGCAGTAGAAACCTTTTTCCAGGCTTGGCGTATCATTTTTATGAACAGGCTTTCCGGCCTGTTCCACAAAAAGTGAATTTTCTTGTGGGGTGGGCCCGAGAGTCCGCGCCCGAAAGACCGATCGACATACGAAGGTCGATCGACCTTATTTTATCCAAAAGGTCGATCGAACGGGATTCAAGCAGTCACAGAACATTTGCGCGATCGTAACAATTCCAAAGCTTGCTGTTTCACCCTACCTTCCATCACCTCTTTCTGCAAATTAATAAAAGCGTCAAAATCTTCTAAACCATACTTGGTCATCTGCAACTGCTGTCGCAACTGTTCTTCTGCCTCAACCGTTAAGTAACCTGTTGCCAAAGCTTTGCGGACAATTTTACTGATTAAAGTCATAGTAGATTCACCCTGAATACACCTACGTTAAAACACTGAAGTTTTGTCACTCGACTAACTCAGCTTTTAGTTTGTTTCATAATTACCCTTAAAATAGGTTAAATCTACCTTAAGGTCTATGTAAATAAAGTTATTTTTGATACATTGATGAAATCGTAGCGATTTTAAATGTAGAGTGCTATTAAATTGGTATCTTTAGTTTTTGCCAGACCCCATTATTCTTCAAATACGTTAAATCCACCTTAAGGCATATTTAAACATAGCGATTTGTGACATGGGAAATTGTATGGCTTTTAAATGTAGAGTGCGCTTAAATTGGTATGTTTAGTTTTTGTCAGACAACAGCCGCCATTCTCTCACAGCAAAAGGAGGAACCAGCAATTCTGTTTCTTTTTGATTTTTCACGGGCAAACTCAACAGCAAAGGTCGATTGCTTTCCAATTGTGCAATTATTGATTTAAAATCGTATTCTCCGACATTAATTGGCAAATTCGACTCGCTCCAAATATCATTAGCCTTGCCAATTTCCCGCTTTCCCGCAGCAACTTTCAGCGGAACCGGGTGCTGCAATTCTGTTCCTGGAAATCCTACCACTCTCAGATTTAAAGACTTTACTACTCCCGACTTTACTCGCTTGTACAAAACAACTTGCCATGCTTTATCGTCTGTATTACGCAGGCTTTGTACGGATCGGAACATTACTGTTTCGGCAGTTTCTGGATATTTGTGAATCGAGGCGAAAGCGGGCGGGCTAACTGCTAAGATTAGATACAAGCACAAGCTAATAATAGTTAAAGTTCTACGCCACCAATAATGTTTTTTCAACTTTCAATACCTCCAATAATTTACAGTTTTTAGCAAAAAAAATATAAAGAAAACAGGTTTGTATTGAGATTATTAAAGAATGAACACTATAAGACAAGAAGCAGGCAGGTTTTGTATAAAAATTATTCATTGATGACCAAGTAACGTGTTAAACCTGCCCTTACATTATACCTCGGCTTGGTTTCCTGAAGTTAGGCGCCAAACCTGGTCTTACAATGTACATAGTCGGCTTTATTTCCAATCGGTTTCGGCTTGGGATAGCACGTAAGCTGAAACATCGATAATTTGTTTTTCCGACAAACGATCTTTGTAAGCGGGCATAATACCTTTGCCGTTGGTTACTAAGTTGGAAATGTTGGCGATGGAATCCATGCCGTATTTTTTTAATGCTTTTTGTTTCAAGTTTTTGCCGCGCCTGATAATGTTGCTGCCGTTGATGTGACAACCTGCACAGTTGGCGCTGAAGACTTCTGCTGCGGTTGTGGGATTTGTAGCTGTATCTGCGATCGCCATTTGGGAATTAGTGGCGATTTCTACAAATGCCAGTGTCACTATCAATAGAAAGGCGGTGAGAATTTTGTTTAAGTTCTTTAGCGAAATCATTTATTTGCAAGTTGAAAAATAGTGCTGGATTTAAGGATATCACTAAATACGGATTTTGGGGTTAACTCAGCGATTCATTCTTCCCAATCGAAGGTGCGGGAAACTGCTTTTTTCCAAAAGCGATATTTTTGCTCGCGAAGTGCGATCGGCATTTTCGGTTCCCAAGTAAAATCCACCGCCCAATTGTCCCGTAATTCGGCTAGCTGACTCCAAAAACCTACCGCCAAACCCGCCGCATAAGCCGCGCCGAGTGCAGTAGTTTCTGCTACCACAGGCCGCACCACTGGCACTCCTAAAACATCGCTCTGAAACTGCATCAGCGTGTGATTTCCCACCATTCCTCCGTCTACTTTTAAAGACAAAAGCTGCACAGCAGAATCCTGATTCATAGCGTCCAATATTTCTCGCGTTTGCCACGCTGTCGCTTCCAATACTGCGCGGGCAATGTGTGCCTTAGTCGCGTAGCGAGTTAAACCTGCAATTACTCCCCGCGCGCTGTCTTTCCAATAGGGGGCGTAGAGTCCAGAAAAGGCTGGGACAACGTAAACTCCGCCGCTATCTTCGACTGTATTTGCTAATGTTTCTACTTCTGCAGATGTGTTGATGATGCCCAAATTGTCTCGCAGCCACTGCACTAAAGCTCCGGCGATCGCAATACTGCCTTCCAAAGCATACACAGCGGGCGATTCCCCCATCTTGTAGGCGACTGTTGTTAGTAATCCTTGCTTTGAAGGGACGATCGCCTCACCGGTATTCAGCAGCATAAAACAGCCCGTACCGTAAGTATTTTTCGCCTCCCCCGGACTGAAACAAGTTTGCCCGACGAGGGCGGCTTGCTGATCGCCCAAAGCAGCAGCAATCGGAACACCTGCAAGCAATCCTTTTGCAGTTCCAAAAACTTGACTCGAAGGGCGAACTTCTGGCAGCATCTGGCGGGGAATTGCCATTATTTCCAAAGTTTCGGAATCCCAATCAAGGGTTTGCAAATCCATCAGCATCGTGCGGCTGGCGTTGGTAACATCGGTAATGTGCGCGCCGCCAGTCAGGTGCCAAATCAGAAAAGTATCGACATTGCCAAAAATCGCATCCCCTTGATTTGCAGCTTCCCGCAATCCTGCAATATTGTCCAGCATCCACTTAATTTTCGGCCCGCTGAAATAAGTTGCAAGCGGCAAACCGCATCGTTTTTGAAATCGCTCTTTGCCCTCGACTTCAGCTAATTTTTCGCAAATTTGGTGAGTGCGGGTATCTTGCCAAACAATCGCATTTCCGTAAGGTTTGCCAGTTTTTTTGTCCCAAACAACTGTAGTTTCGCGCTGGTTGGTAATACCGAGTGCAGCAATATCTTTCGGGTCAATATTGCCGATTTCGAGGGCATTTTTAATCACGCTTTGGGTGCGCTGCCAAATTTCATCGGGATTGTGTTCAACCCATCCTGGCTGCGGATAGATTTGCTGATGTTCTTGTTGGTTCTTGCAAATTATCTGTCCCAGGCGATCGAATATGATAAATCGGGTGCTGGTAGTTCCTTGGTCGATCGCTGCTACGTATTTTTTTACCAATTGTCTAAAACCTTTTTAGTAATGAGCTATTTAACGTATATGATACTATGTAAAACACAAGCTAATATCAAAAACTTTAGTTTAGGGAACTCGACAAGTTGAAACTGGCAGATTTGCTGAGGCTCGATCGCACAATTAAGGTTATTGGCTTTGACGACGCTCCGTTTTCTCGTAGAAGCGGCAGTCTGGTTTCGATCGCAGGCATAGTCTGCGGGGGAACTCGATTTGAAGGAATGGTGTGGGGACAAGTTTTCCCCGACGGATTAGATGCTACGGATGCTATTTCTGGCCTACTCCTCGGAGGCAAATTTCTGCCGCAATTGCATCTCGTTTTGCTAGATGGAATTGCTTTCGGGGGCTTCAATATTATTGACCTTCCCGAGTTAGCATCGCGGCTGCAAATTCCTTGCGTTGCTGTCATGCGCCGCCAACCAGATTTAGCTGCTGTTGAAAAAGCCCTGCGCCATTTACCCGATTCAGAATACCGTTTAGAATTGTTGCGTCGTGCCGGGAAAATTCACGCTTTTGAACCTTTCTTTTTTCAAGTGTGCGGCGAACAACCAGAAGTAATAGCGAGGGTGCTTCAGCGTTTGACAGACACTGGTAAAGTTCCTGAAGCTTTGCGTTTGGCTCATTTGATTGGTGCGGCGGTAATTAATGGAGTTAGTGGCAGTTCTGCTTGAATTCTTGTTAAGAACGGGCAAGATGCCCGTTCCACAAAGAGTAAATTTTCTTGTGGGGTGGGCATCCTGCCCGCCCATGAAAGGCTTATTGACAATGGTGCAATATGTCAGTTTGTACTCGCTTACTTACACAATCTCGCCGTCAATTTCACCGAATTCGATTTGAGTTCCCAACGCCAAAGTCAGGGTACTTTCAGGTTCTACCATTTTTATATCGCCTTGAATGTCTGTAGCCCACCAAGCGCGATCGCACAAATTGGTCAATCCTAACGAAAGCTCGTTTCTCGATCGAGAAGTGACTATAGCTACAAGACCGTTAGATGCTGCCGCTGTTAAACTCGGTATGTCAGAGGTGAATAGTTGAGTTCCCGCACTCAGAGGAATAACTCGACTGCCTAATTTCAGAGAAAATTGGCTGCTAGTAAAAGAATTTACTGCGGGCTGATCTGATATAAATGTAGGCGGAATATTTGCTGGTGTTGGGGCTGGCAAGTCAGAGTTTCCTACTGTAATTGTACAGTTGCCGATTCTCTTTTGGTCGCCCGATCGCAAATAACTCACCGCCCCGCTATCAACATTCTCGCAAACAATTTGACCTGCTTCTAATTGAAACCGCATGGCCAAGGGCGAAACATTAGGAATGCAGATAATAGACAAATTTTCATCACTGCCAAAAGTCACTGGTTCCGAACCCAGAGTGAGAGTGCGATTTGCTCCGGTATCGTAACTAATTACCAGCCAAGTTTTGTTGAACAAAGTTTCCGCTACAACTAGCATAATTCCAATCCAAAAACCGATCGCAGCACAGCCAGCTAAACGGCCTGCTGTACCGGATAGATTGTAAGCAAACAGAATAAACAAACAGCCGCCCAAAACTCCTCCAACACCGCCACCTCCCGTGCCGCGAAGCGCTCCCAAATTAGGAATCCGCTGTGCCAGTCCAAGTCCTAACAAACTGCCAGCTATTCCCCAGCAAATTACTCGTAATAATTCGTTGTCTCCGTTGCCAATCCCGCTGTAAATACCTTCGGCGATCGCCCCAGAAATCGCTCCTGCTATTAAACCAAACAATCCGCCATTTTTTAAAGCCTGTTTAATTTGAGGCTTGCCTTTGATATAGTAATAATAGCCGAACATGATAGCCGTAGCAATGCCACCGCCTACCAATCCAAACCAGCGACCTGTAGACAATACACTGTCAAAAAAAGATTCCGAACCAGGGAGTCGCTGCATGAAAGGTTCGGTGATGAGATTGCCGACGAAACCGCCGACAGCACCGCTAATCCCAAACTGTAAAGCTTTTTTAATGGCTGATAGATTTCTTTTCACGGCGCACCAGATTTAAAGTGAGAGTCAAATCTAGCTACAAGCTCGAAACTTAGGATTTCCGATGATCTTATATCTGGCATCGCGATCGAGAACAGGCTTTCCGGCCTGTTCCACAAACACAAAGAGTTGAGTTTTCTTATGAGTAGTAGGGGTTGGGCAGGAAGCATTGGTGTCAACTTAAGCTTTTAGTCCGCCAGTCCTCCCGCTCACCCGGCAGCCCGCCAGGGGTTTCAACCCCTGACGGACTATCGGTTTTACCTTAAGTTGACACGCCTTGGGGAAGAGATCCCGCCCGTCCAAGACTTATTCAGAATGGTGCAAGATGTGAGACGATCGCACATCTCCCCTTGTCTCCCCGCTGTCTCCCCCCATCTCCCGCTTCCCTCCCTCTCTGGCCCAAGCCTTTGAACCTCGCGCCCTCGCCCGTCACAATTCCCGCTCAATGCTCGATCGCCTGTAACCCTTGCTGCCCGATAATTTTAGCAATTTTTTAACTGTGAAATTTTAACGGAGAACACCCAAGCGAGGGCCCCAATATGAAAAGGAATGTTACAAACTATTACAGTAACACTCAGAATGTGAACATAATGCCTCAAAATACTTGCGAGAGGTAGTTGTGTCAGAGAAGCAATATCCTTACTAACTGCCCGATAGTCACTCGATCGCCACTAAGTGGCCTGCTGCAATCTTTATCATAAATTAAAGATCGCATCAGTCATTTATGGTATTGTAAGCGACAGGCTTAGTGCGAGCACTCACAACCGCACCGGCGTGAAGAACAAGCGCCGTTAAGCACCGAAGGCAGTCAACCGCCAACAACTTCAACAGTTGCTGAGTGTGGAAAGTCCAGCCTTCCCCGTCAAAGCTCCTGCCTGAGCAGGAAAGATACGGGACACAAGCGCCCGCTTTCGCTAGCTCAGCGCAGAGCAGTTCATATAGCAAAATATCCAGCGGGTACACACAAGATGAGTATCGTCACCAAATCAATCGTCAACGCAGACGCCGAAGCTCGCTACTTGAGCCCAGGTGAATTAGATCGGATCAAAAGCTTCGTCACCTCTGGTGAACGCCGCGTCCGCATCGCCCAAATTTTGAGCGAATCCCGCGAACGCATCGTCAAGCAAGCAGGCGACCAACTTTTCCAAAAGCGCCCTGATATTGTTTCTCCCGGCGGCAACGCTTACGGCGAAGAAATGACCGCAACTTGCTTGCGCGACATGGACTACTACCTGCGTTTGATTACCTACGGAATCGTAGCTGGCGACATTACTCCGATCGAAGAAATCGGTATTGTCGGCGTCCGCGAAATGTACAAATCTCTCGGCACCCCGATTGAAGCCGTCGCCGAAGGCGTTCGCGCTATGAAAAATGCAGCAAGCTCGCTGCTGTCTGGAGAAGATGCTTCCGAAGCTTCCTCTTACTTCGACTACGTTATCGGTGCGATGCAGTAAGGAATTTTGATTTTAGGTTTTCGATTTTAGATTGAAAAATTGGGGGTTGCCGGCAACAAGTTAAAAGCTTTTGCAAATAACCAGCCACTTAAAAATCTTAAATCCCACATCCCAAATTCCAAATTCTAGCTCCAAAATTGGACTGACTCAGCCACTTTCTAGGAAACAAGACAACCATGCAAGACGCAATTACCGCCGTTATCAATTCCTCTGACGTTCAAGGTAAGTACCTGGACATCAGCGCTCTAGACAAGCTCAAGAACTACTTTGCTTCTGGCGAACTGCGCGTCCGCGCCGCTACAGCCATCAGCGCTAATGCAGCCACAATCGTCAAAGAAGCAGTTGCTAAGTCTCTGTTGTACTCTGACGTAACTCGTCCCGGCGGCAATATGTACACCACTCGTCGTTATGCAGCTTGCATCCGCGACTTGGACTACTACCTGCGCTATGCCACCTACGCTATGCTAGCTGGCGACCCTTCCATCCTCGATGAGCGCGTGCTCAACGGTTTGAAAGAAACCTACAACTCCTTGGGCGTGCCCATCGGTTCTACCGTACAAGCAATCCAAGCAATGAAAGAAGTCACCGCCGGTTTGGTCGGTTCTGACGCTGGTAAAGAAATGGGCGTCTATTTCGACTACATCTGCTCTGGCTTGAGCTAAGACTCAGGAAGAAGAAAGAAGGAAGAAGGAAGTTCGGCAACGGATTCTGTAACGGATGTAACGAATGTAACGGATGTAACAGATTTCAGTCCGATGGAAGTCGGAAGAAGGAAGAAGATTTATTTCTTGCCTCTTTTAACTTTTAACTTTTTACTTTTTACTTTGGACTTGTTACCTTTGACTTTGAAAAGAGGTCAGGGAAGTTGAGAGTGATTGCTAGACCGTCAAAGGCTTGCCGAGAAAGCCCGACGAGTTTTAACGAGCTAGTTTTGACTCCTAACTCCCTGCCTTCAATCTTTAAAAAATCCATCTAATAATCTGTAAACCTACTCAGGAGTTAGTTTCCCATGAGAATGTTTAAGGTGACTGCTTGCGTCCCAAGTCAAACTCGCATCCGCACTCAGCGCGAATTGCAAAATACCTATTTTACTAAGCTCGTTCCTTACGACAACTGGTTCCGGGAACAGCAAAGAATTATGAAAATGGGCGGCAGAATTATTAAAGTGCAACTGGCTACCGGTAAGCCCGGTGCTAATACAGGTTTACTTTAAGAGCCGAAGCTGGATTAGTAGAGGGGTAAGAGGTCGCGATCGACCTCTTTTTTGTTTGTTATAGTTATAGCATAAGGAATAATGTCCAGCGTTTTTAATCTCATCATTGACAAATATTTCAATAAGCAGAAAGTATAACTGCGATTATCGCTAACAAAACAGCAAGCATTTGTGGTAATGTAATAGCCTCTTTTAAGAATAAAGTCGATAATAATATAGTAATCAGCGGGTAGATAGACGTAACACTCACTACATTGGCAACTTCACCTTTGCCAAGGGCTATAAAAAATACTAATGATGCCACCGTGCCACAAACGCCAACTAACATGGCAAACAAAATTCCCCTAATATCTCCCTCAAAACTAAAATTATTAGTGTGGAAAACAATAAATAAAGTCGTTAAAATAGCGCCAATTGCTTCATAAACAAAAGCAGTTTTGTAGTCAATATATTTAGTTGCTAAATTGCCAAAAAATCCCCACAAACCATATAACAGCGAGCAGATTAATGCGTAAATTAACCAATCTGGTACTTTAGCCATCTTTGTTAGAGTTTATTGAGATCATTCTAAAATCATATGGCTAATGACATTCGACGCTTGATTCCCTTTTTTGACCCCAGCGCCTCTCAATGGGCCGCTGAGGCCCGGTGGCTGAGGTGGCTGACTTTTCTGTGGCTGTTTGTCGGGCTGACAGCATTGTTTTCGGCTTCCTATCCCATTGCAAATTATGAATTTGGAGACGGCCTTTATTATTTTAAACGACAGCTAATCGCAGTGGCGATCGGGCTGGCCGGCTTTAACTTGATGGTATACTCCCCCCTACGCTACCTGCTGAAAACATCTCAGGTAGGCGTTTTGTTGCTGCTGGGATTGCTGTGGCTGACCTTGGTTCCGGGGGTAGGAACCACAATCAACGGGGCGACTCGCTGGATATCTCTGGGCCCGGTTCCGATTATTCAACCTTCTGAATTGATCAAGCCGTTTTTTGTTCTCCAAAGTGCCCGCATTTTCGGCAACTGGTCCCGGTTGACGAATAAAGTTCGCTTAACTTGGCTGTTAATTTTCGGCGCAATGCTTTTGGGAATTTTGTTGCAACCGAACTTAAGTACCACGGCTTTGTGCGGGATGACTTTGTGGTTGGTGGCTTTGGCGGCGGGATTGCCTTACTTGCAGTTGGGCGCAACGGCTATGGGGGGAATGCTTTTAGCCGTTTTAAGTATTAGTTTGAGGGAATATCAGCGCCGCCGGATTATGTCTTTCCTCAATCCTTGGGCTGATCCGATGCAAGACGGCTATCAGTTGATTCAAAGTCTCCTGGCTGTCGGTTCAGGGGGCATTTGGGGTGTGGGTTTGGGGATGTCGCAGCAAAAGTTATTTTATTTGCCGATTCAGTACAGCGATTTTATTTTTGCTGTGTTTGCTGAGGAGTTTGGTTTGGTGGGAGGTTTCTCGCTATTGCTGATGTTAGCGGCCTACTCTACTGTGGCTTTGAGGGTAGCGATGAAGGCTCGAAATATTGAGAGTCAGTTGGTGGCGATTGGGGTGATGGTGGTGATGGTGGGACAGTCGCTGCTGAATATTGGGGTGGCGACGGGGGTTTTGCCGACTACGGGTTTGCCCCTGCCGTTTTTTAGTTACGGGGGTTCTTCGATGTTGGCAAGTTTGTTGTTGTCGGGGTTGCTGATTCGGGTGGCGAGGGAGAGTTCTGAGGCTGATGTGGTTTCTTTAAACGGCCTCCGTGGAAAGCCGGAAAAGCCGAAGTTGCGATCGAACAACGGCACTGCACAAACCGAATAATTTGTCAATAGCAAACTAACCCGGTTTTTGGCAAAAATCGGGTTAGTTTATTACTTAAAAACTACTGGCAGAATACCAATTTATAGGAACCGGTATTGTAGGGAAGAACACAGATTTTGAGAAAAAAAGAAGTCGGTGTTCTTAAGGCAATTCGAGATTTATATCGTCACCGATGAATGTCGATCGACTATTTCCGCCCGTCACCCTTATTTGGCGGTTCTTCTTGTTGTTCTTGAGGTTTAGCTGTGATGTCAGTTAATTCTTTTGTGTCTGGTTGCGGTGTTTCTTGACTGGAGTTCGCCATTGAGTTTTTTCCTAAAGAGATGCACCCCTTAATGATATCTTTTGCGGCTATAAATGTATTGCTGTAGATAGGGGGAGGAAAATCAAGACAGACAATTCTGGTGCAATTCGATTTGGGCTTTAATATTAGATAGCATTATGTAGATGCAAATGGCTGTCGCTTGCTATACTGCTGGAGGGTTGCAACCAAACAAATCGGAGGTGGATGCAAAAACACCTTTGTTAAGAATTAAATGCCGAGATCGCTATCTCGAACGATTAACCCTTGCTGCTGCAATTTTCCCAGCATTCGCGTTACTGTTACCAGAAAGAATTGGTTTAAAGCCTCTCCATTGTACGGAGAAATTAAAAGAAGACTATTCATTACTCCAATCCTCTTCCTTCCAGGTAGAGGTCGCTATCAACAGTTAACCGTTAACAGTCAACAGTCAACAGTCAACTGAACCGCGTCGTGCAAATCGCATTATCACTATCTTGATGTGTCAAGCTGATGTTCAGACCACAGGCCTGTCAAAAGTTATGAAACTGCAAAAAATTGGATTGTCGGCACTGATCTCAATCTTAGCGACGCTGACTATAGGCGAGTTTCGATTTATCCCTAATTCTCAATTTAAAATCATCAATTCTCAAGTCTTAGCTCAAACTCCTGCTCAGCGGAAAGCCGAAGCAGACCGACTGGTACAGCAAGGGATTCAGCAGTTCCTGCCCAGCCAATTTCAAGCTGCTTTGCAGTCTTGGCAACAGGCACTAATAATTTATCAAGAAATTAAAGACCGTCAAAGCGAGGGGGGAGTTCTGGGATGTCTGGGATTTGCTTACCTTTCTCTAGGCGACTACGCCAAAGCCATCGAGTACAATCAGCAGTGGTTGTCGCTCGCGCGAGAAATTAAAGACCCCCAAAGCGAGCTGTTAGCTCTGGCATATCTGGAATCTGCTTACCTTTTCCTAGGCGACAACGCCAAAGTCATCGAGTACGCTCAGCAGTTGTTGGCGATCACGCGAGAAATTAAAGACCGCCCAATCGAGGGGAAAGCTCTGGCAAGTCTGGGAATTCTTTACCTTTCCGTCGGCGACTATGCCAAAGCCATCGAGTACACTCAGCAGTGGTTGGCGCTCGCGCGAGAAATTAAAGACCGCCAAAGCGAGGTGAAAGCTCTGGAAAGTCTGGCAAATGCTTACGATAGCCTGGGCGACTACGCCAAAGCCATCGAGTACACTCAGCAGTCGTTGGCGAGCGCGCGCGAAATTAAAGACCCCCAAATCGAGGTGAAAGCTCTGGGAAATCTGGGACTTGCTTACAATTCCCTAGGCGACTACGCCAAAGCCATCGAGTACGCTCAGCAGTCGTTGGTGATCGCGCGAGAAATTAAAAACCGCACCCATGAAGGGCGGGCTCTCGGAATTCTGGGAATTGCTTACATCAACCTCGGCGACTACGCCAAAGCTATAAAGTACGCTCAGCAGTCATTGGCGATCGCCCGAGAAATTAAAGACCGCGACTTCGAGGAAATGGCTCTGTCAAGTCTGGGACGTGCTTACAGTTCCCTGGGCGACTACGCCAAAGCCATCGAGTACGCTCAGCAGTCGTTGGCGATCGCCCGAGAAATTAAAAGCCCCAGCATGGAATGGAGAACTCTGACATATCTAGGAGGTTATCTCCTCGGCTCTGGCAATTTCCCAGCAGCAGAGAAAACCCTACTTGATAGTATTAAAATTTCCGAATCTCTCCGTGCTGGATTAGACGATGCCAATAAAGTGCCAATCTTTGAAACTCAAACTTACCCCTACCTCATTTTACAAAGATTCTTCATTGGTCAGAAAAAAACTAACGATGCTTTAGAAATTGCCGAACGGGGTAGAGCCCGAGCTTTTGTGGAGTTATTGGCATCTCGCCTTGCCCCATCTGCCTCTGTCACAACTACTATCAACCCACCCAATATCCAGCAAATTCAACAAATCGCTAAAGAGCAAAACGCTACCCTTGTCGAGTATTCAATTGTGTATGAAGCCGTTTATATTTGGGTTATAAAGCCGACTGGGGAAATTACCTTTCGCTCAATTAGTCCCACATTTTTTGGCATCAATCTACGCGAAGCCACCGAACAGACAAGAGTATCTGCTGCTACCGGGAGGAGAGGATTAAACGAGCAAGATACCGCCTTAGCTGAGATGGTTCGCGGCACTCGCGAGGAGCTGGCTGGATTAGCGGGAGACATTGCCAATAAACAAACAGCTAATCCCCCTGCTTCTACCACTGCTAATTCTCGGATAATTTACCCCAAATTACAGCAAAGCTATCAACTATTAATTCAACCCATTGCTGATCTTTTACCAACTGACCCTAATGCTCCTATCATTTTCATTCCCCATCAATCCCTGTTTTTAATTCCCTTTGTCGCCTTACAAGATCCTACAGGTCAGTATCTAATTGAAAAACATACCATTCTTACCGCTCCCAGTATTCAAATTTTGCAGCTAACTCATCAATTACGGCAAAAAGTCCGACAACTTTCTCTCCAAAACAACCTCGTCGTCGGCAATCCAACCATGCCCAAAATTGGCACCCCGCCGCACCAATTACCTCCCTTACCAGGCAGTGAACAGGAAGCAATTACAATTGCTAAGATTCTAAATACTAGACCGATTACAGGCGCTCAAGCCACTAAAGCATCGATTGTTCAACAGATGCTAAAAGCCCGAATTATTCATCTGGCAACTCACGGATTACTCAATGAAGTAAAGAGGCGAGATTTACCGGGAGCGATTGCCCTTGCTCCATCAGGAAATGATGACGGATTACTGACTTCGAGTGAAATTTTGGATTTAAAATTAAATGCTGAATTAGTGGTATTAAGTGCTTGCAATACTGGCAGAGGAAAACTCACAGGTGATGGTGTGCTTGGGTTATCTCGTGCTTTAATTAGTGCAGGTGTTTCCAGTATAATCGTTTCTCTGTGGTTAGTGCCCGATGAGCCGACAGCGGAATTAATGGCAGAATTCTATCGCCAATTACAGAGAAACCCGAATAAAGCTCAAGCTTTGCGGCAAGCGATGCTGATGACAATGAAGATGCACCCAACTCCGCAAGATTGGGCAGCATTTACCCTGATTGGCGAAGCAGAATAAGATTTTTTTCGGCGCTTGCTACACTACTTGAGGGTTGCAGCCAAACAAATCCGATGTGGACGCAAAAACATCTTTGTTAAGAATTAAATGCCGATCGCCATCTCGACTAATTAACCCTTGCTGCTGCAATTTTCCCAGCATTCGAGTTACTGTTACCCGCGTCGTGCAAATCGCATTAGCAATATCTTGATGTGTCAAGCGAATATTCAAACGAGTTCCCTCAACCACAGGCTGACCGAATTCCTGTTGCAATAATAGCAGTAGCTGATACAAACGGTCATCTACTCGCCGCTGTCCGGCGATCGCTAAAATTGCTTCCATTTGCCGCAGCCGCCGTACCATTTGAGGCAGCAACTCGTGAGCCAATTGAGGAGAAGCTTCGATTTCCACCATAGAATACCACATCAAATAAATATCTGATGTCGCCGTAGCTCGGTAAGTCTGCAAGTTTGTCAACCACAAACCGAAGCACATCGAAGGCCCAACCCAACCCAAAAGTCCTTCTTCCCCGGTTGGATAAAGTGTACTCAGTTGTGCTAGACCTTGACAGACTCGCCAAAGACCGTGCGACATCATAGGAATGGTTTCCCCCTTGGCATAAAAATGCAAGTTTCGGCTCGCTCCTGTGTTATGCTGGATTTCCGCTAAAAGTGCTTTGGATGTTGGTGGCATATCGCTTATTTCCAGCTAAAAAACATTTGTCTGAGACCTACGCCTCTGACTCTAACCGGCAAAGGTAAAGGTTTGGTAATCGTCTGGTTAGCGGCAAGATAAGCTTTAGTCATTAGTTGTTATTCATTGGTCATTGGTCATTAGTTATTAGTTATTAGTCATTAGTTTAGGACTTAGGCATCGGTAGCCAGAAATCGGGTTTTTTAGATTAAATACACGGGATTAAAAGCCTCTAGATCGGTTAAAAAAACCGGTTTATATCTTCCGAGTGCGTTCAGGAATATAGTTATTAGTGGTTATTTGTTAATTGTTATAAATAGACTGAGAACAAGCTGGCGTGGTAACAATAAATGCACTCGTTATTCTGGGCTTTTCAAATAAATATTGATATCGAATAATCCATCAGACTATTTGTTAATAAATCCTCAGTTAATCAAGGTTTTATAGAAAACAAAGGCGAGTTTGGAAGTTCGATCGCACTCCCAGGCCCGCCGAGTCAACTGCTGCTCTCTGCTGCCACAACCTTCAAGAACTTATAAAATAGTTCAAGAAGGTATCAAAAGACAAAAGCAAGGTTTTTCATGGCCGATCAATTAATTCGCGCTACAGCCGCAGAGGGCGGAATTCGCGCTGTAGGCGTCATTTCCACCCGCCTCACCGAAGAAGCAAGACAGCGGCACAAGCTCTCCTACGTGGCTACAGCCGCCCTCGGCCGCACAATGTCGGCGGGGCTGTTACTCGCCTCCAGCATGAAGCGGCCCGAATCGAGAGTCAACATTCGCATCAAAGGAGATGGACCGCTGGGCGGGCTTCTGGTGGATGCGGGACTTGATGGAACGGTTCGAGGTTATGTGGATAATCCCGAAGTCGAATTGCCGCCCAATGCTAAAGGCAAACTCGATGTCGGCGGGGCAATAGGTGACGGTTATTTGTACGTGGTGCGGGACGTTGGATACGGCTTCCCTTATTCCAGTACGGTAGAATTGGTTTCCGGCGAAATTGGCGACGATCTAACTCACTATTTGGCAACCTCGGAGCAAACGCCTTCGGCTCTGGTTTTGGGGGTGTTTGTGGGTGCGGGCGGGGTAGAAGCGTCTGGGGGTGTGCTGTTGCAGGTTCTGCCCAAGGCGGCAACGGACGAAAAATTGGTGCAAACTTTAGAATCTAGAGTTGCTGAATTGTCGGGCTTTACGCCGCTGCTGCGATCGGGCAAAACGCTGCACCAGATTCTCGAAGAGTTACTGGGAGATATGGGCCTGGAAATTTTCCCGGAAACTCAGATGGTGCGCTTTGACTGTGGCTGTTCGTTCGATCGAGTTTTGGGAGCTTTGAAAATGTTGGGCGAAGCCGAACTCCAAGACATGATTGAAAAAGATGGGGGGGCTGAGGCTACGTGCCATTTCTGCAATGAGGTTTACCAAGCTAATAGCGACCAACTTGCGGAACTGATCGGCGATTTGCGCTCAAACTCCGGTTCTTGAGACGATAATGTGTAATTGGCTCTATTGAGTGCGAGTTAGGGATGATGGCCTTGACCAATTGCCAATTACGCATTATCAATTACCTAATCACAAAATTTTGATTTTGGCGGTTTGGCGATCGGCTCTTGCAGTCTAGGGCAGACGGGAGTATGTAAAAGTGATGAATACATTTTATAGAGCAGTTGATAGCAGCGCTCGCAGTTTTTAAATAACTTACGCTAGCTGGTTGCTGTTTGTGGTGAGGATATGAGTCAAGATCGCAAAATACCAGGCCGTTGGTCTGCATCAGAATCCTTGGAGTCAACAAAGGATACTTCGTCGCTGGTGCGCTTACCAGCAAGGAAAAACCGGGCTGAACGACTTAAAGAGCTCCGAGAGTTGGTTACTTCGGGAAAACTGCCGGGAGGGCATCTGGAACTACCGCCGAATTTGTCTGGGGAAAACTCGCAGCCGCCGGGGGAACACAATCCGTTTTGGCGGAACTGGTCGAACAAGTGGCAGTTTTGGCTGGCGCTGAGTTTGATGGTATCGGTGGGTATGGGGTTTGTGGCAATTGCGTCTTTACTCAACCTGACCTCGCAGTCCAATTGCTCAAAGATTTTTTGGCCAACGGCTTCTGCTAACGATCGCTTTTTTTGTGCTCAAGAAGCAGCAAGCAAGCGGACGGCGGATGATTTGCTCAGGGCGATCGAATTAGTGAATGCTTTGCCACAAAACCATCCGCTGCGGCCGAGAATTAACACTCAAATCGATCGGTGGTCGGAGGATATTCTCAAGCTGGGAAATGCTAGTTTCCAAGAAGGAAAGCTGGATGAGGCGATTGCCCTCGCTCGTAAGGTTCCTAAAAACGTTCCGGCTTACCCGAAGATGGAAAAGCAGATTGAAAAGTGGCAGTCGATATGGGGCGATGCAGAGAAAATTTACCGCACGGCTGAAGACCACTTGCGTCAGGAAGAGTGGCCGCTGGCTTTCAGCCAAGCTACTCTGCTTTTGGATTTGGGAAATACTTTCTGGGAATCGACTAAGTACGAGGAATTGACTAAGCTAATTCAGACGACTCGGGCTGAGGGCAATAAGTTGCTAAAAGCCCGGAATACAGCCTCCGAGGGAGGTCTCGACAATCTGGTAACGGGGATTAAGCTGGCTCAGGGAATTGATCAAAACAGTTATTTGTATCAAGCTGCCAATAAGGCGATCGCGGAATTTAGCAAGAAAATTCTGGATATCGCCCAAAAACGCTTGCAAGCAGGGGATTGGCAGGAGGCGATGGCGATCGCTAACAAGATTCCAGAGTCGGCAAATTTAAGGGAACAAGTACAGGATTTTAATGAGTTGGCGAATGCTACTTCTCAGGCTTTGACTGGCTCTGTTGAGGGTTTCTCCAAGGCGATCGAGATTGCTCAAAAGTTGAAGTCCGGCCGCCCTTTATACAAACAAGCTCAAGATTTAGTCGGCCGGTGGCAACAAGAAATGGCTGATGTGAAAGTTTTGGATTTGGCAAGCAGGCTGGCGGCGCCTGGTGGGGTAAATGATTTGAGGGCTGCGATCGCGCAATTGCAAACAGTCCCGGAATCAAATCCCCGCGCTTCGGAAGCTCGCAGTCAAATTAGCCGCTTGAGCCGTCAAATCGAGCTGCTGGAAGACAGTCCGTATTTGCAAAAAGCGAACGATTTAGCGAGTACGGGCGATCCGAATGCTCTGGAAGCCGCCGTTGCTCAAGCTTCTCGGATCGGTAGAGGTAGGGCGCTTTACGTGGAAGCTCAAGCCAAAATTCAAGCTTGGATCGAGAGGAGACAGCGGCTTGTTGACCAGCCGTTTTTGGATAGAGCTCAGCAGCTAGCGGCGAGCGGCAATTTGGCGGGGGCAATTGATATGGCGCGCCGGATTCGATCGGGACGGGTGCTTTATGAGGAAGCTCGATCGAACATTCGGACTTGGGAGGCTCAATTTCAGGGCGAGCAAGGTTTGCAGAACGCCCGTCAGACGGCCCGAGCCGGGACTGCTGACGCTTTGCAAACGGCTATTGCGCTGGCAAGTCAGGTTCCGGAGTCGAGTTCGCTGCGGTGGCAGGCGAGTGAGGCGATTGATGAGTGGAGCCAGCGGATTTTGGCGCTTGGTGTGGAACAGTCGTCGTCGGATCTGGCTGGGGCGATCGCGACTTTGAAGAAAATTCCGTCGGGGACTCGGGCTTTTGAGCAAGCTCGATCGCAAATCAAAGTTTGGGAGGAGTCGCTGAATCCTCCTGAGTCTGAATCTCCCCCTCCTGAACCGCCGGAAATTGAGCCTCCGACCAGCTCTGGCAATCGTTAGGTTAACTGGTTTGCCCGACATTGGGCGGAGGTTTAAAGTCTGAGAATGATGGTTGATTTGAGTTTTAACTCAAATCAACCATCATTCTCAATCAACTTCTAGGGGTGGGTTTACAAATCATACTCACATTGCCAAGAAATTAAATAAAGCCACCCCCACCACGCGATAAAACTCAGAGAATCTCTATTTAACGAACCCCGAAGACGCGAAGAGCGCGAAGGAAGAAGAGGAAGACAAAGAGTTCACAATTGATACGAGGCTTGCTATAGCAGTTTTCTATTGGGTGAGGTACATCTTAGCAATTACCTTTTTCCCAATGATCAATTACCAATTACCTGTAATTTTAGATCAATTAAACATCCGCCGGATTCAGGTGCATCATTGCCCAAGTGGTGTAAGTGCCGATCGGACTCCAAAGTATGTAAGGTAGCAATAACAGGGCGGCCGGCTCCGAAACTTGCAAGACACTTAAAGCTAGCATTACGCTTAAAATAGCGCCAGTTCCGCCGATTATTGTGCCGACTTTTAGGCTCCTAACTTTGCACATAACCGAGGTGTAAGACATAGTTACTATTTCTAAAAGCAGGTACAAACCCATTCTCAGCCAAGTCTCCTGAGTTCCTGGTCTTTTTTCCCAAACAATCACTGCTGACCAAGCTGCACAAATAAAAATTACTGTCCAAATTAGGGGAATTGCTTTTTCAATTACTAGCCATCTCGGACGCTGTAAGCGGTTGAACCATTGGATGTCGCTGGGCGCGATTATGTTAGCAGCTAAAGCTACTACAAAGGCGACTCCTCCAATTACCATCCAGGATTTAATCATTTTGTTACCTTGGGCGAGGTTGACGGGTTCGATTCAGCAGATATTATCTCGGATTTTGGCGATCGCGCAATCTGTGCCTAGTTATATTAGATTGGACCCAGTTGCGAAACCTAACATCAGTTGACAACTAATTTAGACTTCTGGGAAACCTCAATTTATTTTTTTCTATTCGGTTTCATAATATAAAAAATGTGACTCTTGCTTCCTCCCCTTGACAAGGGAAGGGAGCGAGTCTGCTTTTTAGTAAAATTTACCAGTAAATTGAACAAAAAGTCTCTTAGTCTTTCAAAAAAATCGGCTACTAGCCGAGGCGGTGATGTTGTTCTAATTCTAAACTAGAGTCATCCTCTTTTTTCGGAACCAGAAGCGTATTTTCGCTGCTCGGTTGCAACACGGCTTTAATCACTTGGAGAAAACGGTTAGGCTTTTTGGTTTGACCGTTGAGAGTGCGCCGGTCTTGCACTTTTTTAGAAAGGTGCCTCATCACAGATAAATCGAGTTCATCGATGAAATGGTCTGCTATACGTTCTCCCATTAAATCAATAGCTTCAGCATACTGATCGGTTAGCGTTTCTATGGCATCGTATGCTTCGTCAGCAACTTGACTTGCTACTGTTTTATTTTGGTCGCCCGGTGTCTGGGAATGGCTGCGGCGTCGGTCTAAAAGACTTTGGTAGTCCGCAATGCTCATTCCCAAATTGTAGAGATGGTGGTGAGCGTGATCCATCAAATCTACTTCACTGGGATAGAAGAAACCACGAGTGCTGTTGATGCCGTGCAGTTTTGCCCAACGCCGCAGAGTTGTCTCATCTTGCAGTTGATATCGCTCCAACATTTGAGCTGTGTTCAGCTCTACTTCTGGCGTAACTTTGAAATCGCTCATCGGTAAATCCTCGCTGGTGAGTAAATAAATAAAATTGAAACTTAGAATCTGTGATTGGCGTACAGTCTGAAAATGATGATCAATCCTGTGACGGCATTGAGGTAAGTCTTGCGGGCATTTGCTAACCGTCGATCGTGCGATCTAGTCAAAGGATTTCAGGGTAGCGTACTTTTGGGCTTTGTCTCGATCGCATCCGGGAGCAAGCACACAGGGTTAATAATATAGCTGATTTATGGTTTCAACAACCGTTAAAAATAGTAAAGTTTGATTGTTGGGCTTGAATTATTAGTAATGTTGAGCTATAATATTCTGAATAACCGTGCAATTAGTAATTTTAGTAGTTGCAAACGAGATTCTTAGTATGCCTGTATACGATTATTTGTGTCCCGAAAATAACCAGCAGTTAGAAGTTTGGCACAGCATGAACCTGGAAGTTTCGACTTGGGGCCAACTGTGCGAGTTGGCTAAGCGCGAACCCGGGGAGACTCCCGCAGATGCTCCGGTACGCCGACTGCTGAGCGCTCCGAGGTTGATGAAGCCGACATCCGACACGGATTATAAAAATTCGGGTTTTAGCAAGTACGTGAAGCGGGATGAAGGGGTTTATGAAAATGTCACGGCTAAGGATGGTGAAAGCCGTATTGTCAATCGAGATGGTAAGCCGATTAAAGACTGAGAATCCATAATTATCAAGTTTTCAGTTGAGTTAATTACAGATATTATGTAGGGACACGGCAGTGCAGTGTCCTTTATTTGATCTATTAAAAACAGCTATATTATTCAGATTATATTAGTCCGATGCCGACACCAAAAAACGCTCAATTGGACATAATATTATTGACCAAACCAATCTTTCATTTTTTGTTTGGCTTGTTCTTTAGTATCAGCATTAATGTATACTGAAACAGTAGCGATCGCCGCCAGTAACACTCCCAAATCATCTGTAAATCCAACACCGACTAATATATCGGGAATGGTATCGACCGGAGATATAAAATAGGTCAAAGCTCCAACTACAACTCCTTTTGCCCAAGCAGGCACGTTTGGGTTCTGAGCCGTATAGTAAAGAATCAAAGCTTTTTCAACTACTTCTCTTCCTGCGGTTAAAGCAAAGTTTTTAAGTTGAGTCCAAAAACTTTCATCTGAATAGTTAATTTTGAGGTTGCTGAGGTTTGTTGTGGTTCCTTTTCTGTCGATCAAATCGAGAGGAATGCCCTTAGTTTTAAGCTGGGAAACAGCCGAATTGAAGGATGCTGATGCCTGATTTTTATTAGGGGCGGCTTCCCGTATTTGTTTTAAGTCTGCGATGAATTCCTGCATGGCTTGGATTTGCAAGTCAGAAACCGCCAGCAGTTTTTTTGCTGATTGGATCGCTTCGCTTTCTGCGGGATGCAGCGTCTTATTTGCGCCAGCAATGTTAATTAAAAAATACATGACTCCCAAACGCAGCGGTTCTTCTGACTTGCTGAGTGTTTGCAAACAGTCGCTGAGTGATGGGGGAGTGGCTGTGTAGGATTGGATTTGAGTCTTTGCAGAGTCAGAAAATTTATCTAAATTTATGGTTTTAAACAACAAATCTAGTTCGTCAATATCAACGGAATTATCGGCGGCTGCGATCGCAAACAAAGAACCATAAAAAGCTAAAAGTTCGCTTTCTGAGGATGTGGCAAAAATATCTCTCTCGGACACGATGCGACTCCGATTGATAACGACGCTTTGCATTTTACCACAAAACTCAGCGCGCCATAATTTCAGAAACCGGCAATAATTTGAGAGAACATGACACAATGGAGAATGTTTTATGAAAGTTGCGATCGTCGGCTGCGGCTATGTGGGTAGTGCGACAGCCAAACATTTACGCGGCAAATCTGATTGTACCGTGACGGCGACAACTACCACGGCGACGCGAGTAGTTGAGTTGGAGGGTGTCGCGCAGCGGGTAGCCGTGCTCAAAGGAAATGACAAAGATGCGATCGCCTCTGTACTGCAAGAACAAGATGCTGTTATGCTGTGCGTCGGTGCTCCAAATCCTCATACTTATCGGGAAAGTTATTTAGATACTGCGACAACTTTAGTATCGGTTTTACAGCAGATATCGACAGTAAAGCAGGTTATTTATACGGGTACTTATTCTGTGTATGGCGATCGCCAAGGTGAATTGGTAAATGAAGAATCACCCGTCGCACCCGCTAATCCAAATGGTGAAATTCTCGCCGAAACAGAACGGGTTTTATTAGCAGCATCTAGTCCCAATCTTCACGTCTGCATTCTCCGTTTGGGAGGGATTTATGGGTCAGGGCGAGAATTAGTTAAAATCTTTAGAGGCTGGGCTGGTAGCACTCGTCCCGGTAGGGGGGAAGATGTTACTAATTGGGTGCATCGGGACGATGTTGTTGGGGGGTTAACCTTTGCTTTGGAAAATCGATTGCAGGGAATTTACAATTTAGTCGGGGATGTGTCGCTATCCAGTCGCGAATTGCTCGATCGCATTTTTGAAACTCACAATCTGCCTCAAGTTTCTTGGGATGGAAGTCCTAGCGTGCGGCCTTATAATGCTAGGGTGTCGAATCAAAAGATTAAGGCGGCTGGTTATCAATTTGTTCATCCTGAGATTAGGGAATTTTAATTGGGCTAATCTTTTTTTGAACCGCAGATGTAGGCGGATAGACGCTGATGAACGCGGATGAAGAAAGAGCAATATTGACAGATTTAGATTTTTTATTCATCTGCGTTGATTCGTGTTCATCTGCCGACATCTGCGGTTCAAAAAAAAGCCCTTTCAATCAATAATTAACTTATCCCAATAATGCGAGGGTGTCGAATCCAAAGATTAAGGCGGCTGGTTATCAATTTGTTCATCCTGAGATTAGGGAATTTTAATTAGGCTAATCTTTTTTGAACCGCAGATGTAGGCGGATAGACGCTGATGAACGCGGATGAAGAAAGAGCGATATTGACCGATTTAGATTTGTTCTTCATCTGCGTCCATCCCTGTTCATCTGCCGACATCTGCGGTTCAAAAAAAAGCCATTTCAATCAATAATTAACTTACCCCAATAATGCGAGGGTGTCGAATCCAAAGATTAAGGCGGCTGGTTATCAATTTGTTCATCCTGAGATTAGGGAATTTTAATTAGGCTAATCTTTTTTGAACCGCAGATGTAGGCGGATAGACGCTGATGAACGCGGATGAAGAAAGAGCGATATTGACCGATTTAGATTTGTTCTTCATCTGCGTTCATCCCTGTTCATCTGCCGACATCTGCGGTTCAAAAAAAAGCCATTTCAATCACTAATTAACTTATCCCATAATCCCAGCAAAAAAGTCTATCGTCTCTTTCAACGCTTTCACAAACACATCAATCTCCTCGCGAGTATTGTAAAAATACAAACTCGCCCGCGCCGTAGATGAAACGTTCAAATAGCGGTGCAAAGCTTGCGTGCAGTGATGCCCGGAACGAATGGCGACTCCCTCCTGATCTAACATGGTAGACAAGTCTTGAGAGTGAATTTCTCCCGCAGTAAATGCTGCCAAAGCTGCCCTACCTTCGCCGTTGCTGTCTGGCTGCGGCCCGTAAATTTTTATCTCGGGAATTTGCCGCAATTGTTGGAACATATAAGCAGTCAATTCTGCTTCGTAAGCGTGAATCTTATCCATGCCAATGTTACTAAGATAATCGATTGCTGCACCAAGGGCGATCGCCTCGCCGATTGCAGGCGTGCCGGCCTCAAATTTGTGCGGCAAATCGGCATAGGTGGAATAATCGAGAAACACGTCAGCAATCATCTCGCCGCCGCCGAAGAACGGAGGCATTTCTCTCAGCAAGTCGAGTTTACCGTACAGAAAACCGATGCCAGTCGGAGCGCACATTTTGTGACCGGAAGCAACCAGCCAATCGCAATCTATTGCTTGCACATCTACTATCATGTGCGGCACGCTTTGGCAAGCATCAATTAAAACTTTCGCGCCGAAACTGTGGGCAATTTCGCAGATTTCTTTGACAGGACTAATGCAGCCTAAAGTATTAGAAACGTGAACGGTTGACACCAATTTAGTTTTATGGGAAATCAGCGTTTTAAACTGTTCCACATCAAACTCGTTAGTTTCCGTTAACTCGACAAACTTCAGCACCGCACCGGTTCTTTGAGCCATCATTTGCCAGGGAACGAGATTGCTGTGGTGTTCCATTACCGACAGGATTATTTCATCTCCGGCTTGCAGATTGCTCAAACCCCAAGAATAAGCAACCAAATTAATCGCTTCGGTGGCGTTGCGAGTGTAAACAATTTCTTGCCGCGACGCGGCATTTACAAACGCCGCAACTTTGTCTCTCGCACCTTCGTAAGCATCAGTAGCTTTGGCGCTGAGAGTGTGAGCGCCACGGTGCACGTTTGCATTGTATTGTCCGTAGTAATCACGCCAAGCGTTGAGCACAGCTAGGGGTTTTTGAGAAGTAGCTGCATTGTCTAAATAAACTAGCGGTTTGCCATTTACTTTTTCATTCAAAATTGGGAAGTCGCCGCGAACTTTTGATGCAAGTGTTTTTTCTTGAATAAGTGTCATATTTTTGGAAGTTAGTATTGTTGTGGAACTCGCTTATAAGGCGTATTCTGAAACCCGGAGATCCCCCCCTAACCCCCCTTAATAAGGCGGGGAAAAAAGTATTCTCAAAGTCCCTCTTATCCAGGGAGGGAAAAGAGTATTCTCAAAGTCCCCCTTCTTAAGGGGGATTTAGGGGGATCTCCGGCTTTGATTGCAAAGGTAATAAAACACCCTCCAGTCTGTTGCTAATTCTTTTATTCTTGAATAGCCACACAGGTAGAAAGCATTTTCGCCACACCTACAATTGGCAACAAATTGAGAATTTCTGCTGCAAAAGCATCGATTAGCAAATAGCGGCTTCTTTCTAAATCCAAACCGCGACTTTGCAAGTAAAAAAGTTCATCATCTTCTAATTGACTGACAGTTGCACCGTGGGAACATTTAACGTTGTCGGCGACAATTTCCAACTGCGGTTTAGTGTCTACGCGAGCTCTCGGCGACAGCAACAAGTTTCGGCTCAATTGTCCAGCATCTGTCAATTGTGCGGCTTTGCGAACGAAAACTTTGCCGTTAAATACAGCGCGAGCTTTGTTGCCGATAATGCACTTGTGAAGTTGGCGGCTTGTACCGTGAGGGTGATTAAAATCGATTAAACTGTGAGTGTCCGCCAACTGTTCCCCAAAGGCTACGCTTAAGCCGTTTAAAGTTGTTTCAGTGGCTTCGCCGCGCTGAAAAACTTCTAAATTGTGCCGCGATATTTTGCCTCCCAAGCTGATAGCATGGCAAGTGTAACGGCTATTACGAGATTGCTCGATCGCACTTTTGCCGATATGAACAACCTCTCCACCTTCCCGCTGCAGCCGAACGTGATTCACAGTGGCGTTTTCGCCGACTACAACATCCGTTACAGCATTCGTAAATGCAGCGACATTACCGATAGTTGCGTAATCCTCAACCAGCGTCACATTGCTTCCAGGCTCAGCTATGACCAAGCAGTGCGGCTGGGACATCGTGGGAGATGCACCTGGCGCTGTCAGGAACAGCAAGTGAATCGGAAGGTCGATCGACATATTGGCCGGTACGAACACCACCGCAGAATCCGCCAAACCCGCAGTATTCAGCGCGGTAAATACCTCGGTTTGCTGTCTGTGCTTGCTCAAAACATCGCTGATGCGGCCTTGATATTTTTCGGGTACATTGGATAGATTACCTGCGTAAAAGTCGAGCGGCAAATTCGGCAAAACCAACGACTCTACCGTTGACAAATCCGGCGCATAAAAACCGTTGACAAATACCAATCTTAATGGTAAATCATCCCGATTTTTCACTGGCATAATGATATCAGCCAGCTTAACTTTTGACTGATTGCTCTGGGGTATATGAAAAGGAATTTCCAACACCGACGACAAATCAGTAAAGCGCCATTCTTCATCCCTCACCGTCGGAAAACTCGAAGAAAGCACGTATTCCGTCGCCGCATCCCGCAAATCCTGCAACCCGTAAGCAGAACTTTCGTTATTAGTTGCGCCCAACTTGCCGCACTGATTCACCAAATCAGTCAAAAACATTTCCCTACTAGCAACTTGCGTATTCATCATCGCGCGCCTACTCCTGCTGCTTCCTCTTCCACAACCCAGTCATAACCGCGCTCTTCCAATTCCAGCGCCAACTCTTTCGGGCCAGTCAAGATAATTCTGCCGGCTTCCATGACGTGAATAAAATCAGGAATAATGTAATTCAGCAACCGTTGATAGTGAGTAATCACCAACATCGAATTTTCAGGAGTTGACAACTGATTCACACCGCCGGCGACAATCTTGAGAGCATCGATATCCAAACCAGAATCAGTCTCGTCTAAAATAGCTAATCTCGGTTCCAACAACGCCATTTGCAAAATCTCATTGCGCTTTTTCTCGCCACCGGAAAAACCCTCATTTACGCTGCGGCTTAAAAAAGAATCATTCATCTTGACAATATCCAGCTTCTCCTCGATTAAATCTTGGAAATCAAAAGCATCCAATTCTTCCAAGCCGCGATGTTTGCGGTGAGCATTGTAAGCCACGCGCAAGAAATCCAGATTGCTAACGCCGGGAATTTCTAAAGGATATTGGAAAGCCAGAAATACGCCAGCCAAAGAGCGTTCTTCCGGCGGTAACTCCAGCAGGTTCTGCCCCAGAAAAGTAACTTCTCCACCCGTTACTGTATAAGCAGGATGGCCCGCTAATATCTTGGATAAAGTGCTTTTTCCAGAGCCGTTCGGGCCCATAATCGCGTGAATTTCACCCGATTTTATTTCCAGATTCAAACCCTTAAGGATTTGGGTATCTTCCACATTCGCATTTAAATCGCGGACGGATAGCACCACTTGACTATTTTCTACAATCATCTATTTTTGTCCTTTTCCTCAATGCACTTTACAGTTTTTTCTTCTCGTTCCTAGGCTGTACCCATTGGTGACAATTTAACGTTAAACCGATAGTCCGCCAGGGAATGAACTCCCTGTCTCAAAGCTAAAGTCCTCTGAAGAGGACTGAGAAGAAAATTTTAAACTCATTAGTCCTGTTTAGAGGAGTTTAGCTATTAGCCAAGGAATTCATTTCCTGGCGGACGATGAGCTTAAGTTGTCACCAATGGACTCGGCCTGGAAGGGTTTATCGGCCGCGAAAATTATCCGACACTTCCTTCCAGCTTCAGACTCAACAGCTTATCAGCTTCCGCTGCAAATTCCATCGGTAACTGATTGAAAACATCTTTACAGAAACCGCTAATCATCATGGAAATAGCATTTTCTGCGGAAATTCCCCGCTGTGCGAAGAAGAACAATTGCTCTTCCCCAATTTTAGAAGTAGAAGCTTCGTGTTCCACTTTAGCAGTGTGGTTCTGCACTTGAATATAAGGGAAAGTATTCGCTTGAGCGTTATCCCCAATCAGCATCGAATCGCACTGAGAGTAATTGCGAGAGCCTTTAGCATTCGGTCCCATTTTCACTAATCCGCGATAGCTGTTAGATGAATTTCCGGCAGAAATTCCCTTAGAAATAATCGTGCTGCGAGTATTTTTACCAACGTGGATCATTTTTGTGCCGGTGTCAGCTTGCTGTTTGTTGTTTGTCAACGCTACTGAGTAGAATTCGCCCACCGAGTTGTCGCCGACTAACACGCAACTGGGATATTTCCAAGTAATCGCGGAACCTGTTTCTACTTGTGTCCAAGAAATCTTAGAATTGACTCCTTGACACAAACCCCGTTTCGTCACGAAGTTGTAAATGCCGCCTTTGCCGTTGGCGTCGCCAGCGTACCAGTTTTGCACTGTGGAGTATTTGATGTCGGCATTGTCCATTGTTACCAATTCCACGACGGCGGCGTGCAGTTGATTGGTGTCAAACATCGGCGCGGTGCAGCCTTCTAGGTAAGACACAGAACTGTTTTCTTCGGCCACAATTAGGGTGCGCTCGAACTGGCCGGAATCTCCGTTGTTGATGCGGAAATAGGTTGACAGTTCCATCGGGCATTTTACGCCTTTGGGAATGTAAACAAATGAACCGTCGCTGAATACGGCGGAGTTGAGGGCTGCAAAAAAGTTATCGCCGACTGGTACGACGCTGCCGAGATATTTTTCTATTAATTCGGGATAATCTTTGACGGCTTCTGAGATGGAACAGAAAATAACACCATCTTTGGCTAACTTTTCTCTAAATGTTGTGGCAATTGAAACGCTGTCGAAAACGGCATCGACGGCGACATTTCCCAGCCGTTTTTGTTCGGATAGGGGAATGCCGAGTTTCTCGAAGGTTTCTAGGAGTGTCGGGTCTACTTCGTCCAAACTGTTGAGCTTCTTGGGCTTTTGTTTGGGCGCGGAATAGTAGATAATTTGTTGGTAGTCGATCGCGGGATAGTTGACGTGGGGCCAGGTGGGCTCGGTCATTGTCAGCCACTTGCGGTATGCTTTGAGGCGGAATTGCAGCATGAATTCCGGTTCGTTTTTCTTGGCGGAAATCAGGCGGACTACATCTTCGCTCAAGCCGCGGGGGATGGTGTCTGACTCGATGTCGGTGACGAAACCGTATTTGTAGGGCTGGTTGACTAAGGTTTTGACTGTGGTAGAACTCATTATTTTGCGTGTTCAGTGTTCTAGATAATGCTCTCTGGATGGCAGACGGGGCAGTGCCTGTCTGGGCTTGAGCGAGTTCTGCTGGACTGCTCTGGGAAGTTAAACAACAATTTGGTTGCTTTACTATATTTTAAGCTACATTAACAATAGTGATATTGTCAAAGTCAAATTAATAATTTTTTGTGAAGATGATGGAGACTACTCAGCAGACTTCCACGAAACAAGACATCCTGGAATATTTGCTCAAGGGGGGGCAGGGGACGGCTCTTGAGTTGGCGGAGTCTTTGGATATCAGCCCGCAGGCGATTCGCCGTCATTTGAAGGATTTGGAAGCGGAGGGGCTGATTCAGTATCAGTCGGTTCAGGCTGGGATGGGGCGGCCGCAGCACATTTATGAGCTTACCAGTCTGGGGCGCGATCGATTCCCCAATCGTTACGGTGATTTTGCAGTCTCTTTCTTGGATACTTTGGCGGAAACCGTCGGCCGCGAGCAAGTGATTACTATCCTGCGAAAACAGTGGCAGCGCAAGGCTACGGACTATCGGCGGTTAGTGGGTACGGGTTCGCTGCAAGAACGGGTGA
This sequence comes from Microcoleus sp. Pol12B5, assembly GCF_036701335.1. Classification (NCBI taxonomy): domain Bacteria; kingdom Bacillati; phylum Cyanobacteriota; class Cyanophyceae; order Oscillatoriales; family Microcoleaceae; genus Microcoleus; species Microcoleus sp. Pol12B5. Next base: position 60,754 of record NZ_JAUBQQ010000028.1, read on the forward strand.
CTAAGTTGGTGGAGCTTCGCAGGGCTGAAGGTTATATGGCTGAGTGTTATCCTGTAGAATCTGTAGAGGTTGGGATGTGCGATCGCACTGGTTTGGGCGATCGATTTGTGTTGATGGAACACAACTGCGCGATTTCTAATGTTGCTGAAACTTTTCCGAGTGTGTGTGGCAATGAGTTGGAAATGTTTGCGGGAGTGTTGCCGGACTGTACTGTGGAGCGGACTCACTGGATTATTAATGGGGAACACCGCTGCGGTTATTTGATTGCCAGAAGGAAGGAAGAAGTTCGGCAACAGGCAATGTACGGGATTTAACAGATGTCACGCATGGAAGTTCGGCAACGGATGAGTGTAACGGATGTCAGGGATTACCAATTACCGATTACCGATTAGCAATTAGCAATTTTTAATATATGGAACCGCTAGCAGATTTTTTAAAGCCGGAAGAGTGTGCCGAAGTTGATATGGCGCTGCTGTCGTCGAAGGAAAAGTTTTCGGCGCGGGTGGCAATTTATGCTTTGAGGGTGCTCAAGCAAATTTCAGGGGAGACGGGTTTGCCTGTGGCTGAGGTGACTAATGGGCAGGTGATGGATTGGATTAAGAATGATGAGAGTATTAAAGGGTCGATCGAACTTGATGCTAGTTTTGAAAACTTTTTTACGAATTTGGTAATTGCGTCTTTGCGGCCTTTGAGGCAAATTGCTACAGAAGCCGACATCGGGATCGAACAATTAACAGTTAAGCATGTCGTGGCGTGGTTTGTGAAGGACGGGAAGATTCGCAGAGAACAGGGTGTCGATGCGGCGTTTTTGGATTTGTGAGTTAAAGGTTGATCGGCCACACTGGCAAATAATACGTCAAACTCGGCTATTGGGGGCTGTTTCGGGCGAGCGAAAAAAAGTTTTGACAAAGGAGTTGACAGACTAGGGAAAACTTGATAAAGTAATTAAGTCGAGCGAAAGAGATGCAGGGCATCAAACTAAACGCAGACACAGGATTAAAAGTTTTCAAAGCTTTCCTGGTGCTTATGATGTAATGGAACCACTCC
>NZ_JAUBQQ010000028.1:61900-63409 GCF_036701335.1 Microcoleus sp. Pol12B5
GCATCAAACTAAACGCAGACACAGGATTAAAAGTTTTCAAAGCTTTCCTGGTGCTTATGATGTAATGGAACCACTCCGATCCATCCCGAACTCGGTTGTTAAACGTTGCTATGGCGAAGATACTCGGCGGGTCACTGCCCGGTAAAATAGCTCAGTGCCAGGTTAATAATAAACTAAAGCTCTTTTCCCGCAACAACGGAAAAGGGCTTTAGTTTTTTGGGGATTTACAGATGTTTATAATATGACAAGTGCGTAAGTCCAGAACATTTGGGGATTTACAGATGTTTATAATATGACAAGTGCGTAAGTCCAGAACAAAATCTGGTGTAGTTTGGAAAACAAGGGTGAAATGCGTGTTATCAGCAGAAAAATCCTGCGAGATTTCTGTGAAAATCATGCCGATTCCTGCGATGCACTTTATGACTGGTATAGAGTTTCAAGTAAAGCGGAATGGCTGAACCTAATTGATGTTCAGCAGATTTATCCAAAAGCTGAGTCAGTCAGAAATTTTACCGTATTTAATATTAAGGGAGATCGATATCGGCTGATTGTTGATTGGGTTTATGTTTCTCAAAGAATCTACATCAAATATGTTCTGACTCACGCTGAGTATGATAAGGATGAGTGGAAAAATGATCCGTACTTTTGATGCAAAATCTTATACAGATTTACTTGTTCGGTATCAACCAAAACCGATCGCAAATGAAGCAGAAAACGAGGCCACGATCGCTCTCGCTTGCGAACTGGAACACCGCCCTATGCGATCGCTGGAGGAAGAGCTATTTCTGGAGCTTTTGATAACGCTGATTGAAAAATTTGAATCTGAAAATTATCCGATTCCGGCAGGAAATGCTGCTTCAATGTTGCAACATTTAATGGATGCGAGAAATTTGGAGAAATCTGATTTGATTCCTGTTTTGGGAACGGAAACAGAGGTTGATAAAGTTTTTGTTAGCAGAAGGGCGATCGAAATACATGAAGCCACGAAGTTAGCCGATTTTTTCCACGTGGATATTAGTTTGTTTCTCTAATCGCCAGCCGCTACTTGTTGAGTAGGAATTGCTGATATTCGCTCTCCGGCTGATTAATCATTAGTTTTAAGCGATCGCCCTTAATTTTAGCAGTCAATAGTGGGCGATCGCCTTCCGCCTCCCTCATAGCCAGAATCGCGGGCAAAAGTTACTGCCTAAACTGTGCTATATTTTTGGCTAATTTGTCGAAGCAATTTAGTAAAATTGTCCTTGTCAGATTCATTTAAAAACCTATCTACTACCTCTTTTAACCTAGACAAGTCATTGGTATAGTTCTTGTCAGATAGCTGTGACACTACTTGCGACGAGAAAAATCTTACTAAATCAGGTTCATTAGATAAGACATCTACAACATCTTTCAACTTAGACAAGTTCTGACTGGACTTCTCGTCTGATAAAATGTAACCGTTCAGGGGGTGCGCCTGGGGCGCACCACCCTAAGAGGAGTTGTAAAGAATTTGGGGAGAAAGGCGGGCGT
>NZ_JAUBQQ010000029.1:0-24510 GCF_036701335.1 Microcoleus sp. Pol12B5
ATTTTGTCAAGATATTATTAGTGAATTAATGAGAATCAGGCGTAATAAACTACCATTCTTTCAGAGGGGTATAAGGGCTATGTCCTTCATTCTATCAATGTTTTGACGGGGTTGTCACCCCGTCAGATCTCTGTCTTCATGAAGTTTCCTCGCGTATCAGTCGCTGTCGATATTAGTGAGAATTAGCTCTATTAACTTCTATCTAAAGACTGTAGGTTGGTACGACGCGAGGAATATTTTGCGGTGGTTTTCAAAATTTTGAATACGGATTGTAGGTTGGGATATAGTACATTTACATCGATTAGTAAGCCATCCCTAGATACGGAATAATAAAGAAGCGGATGAATTAATGCCCTCTAATTCCATGAAAATCAAAAACAACGCATCGGTGACTAAATCCCATCTGCTAAGGGGACTCGCCATGCCGACAATTCCTGAATTTTTAACTCCTAATTCCCAAAGGGCGGTAGATCGAGTAACTGATTTTTAGAAGGTGGAAGTTGGGCGGTATTTTTGCCTGAGGCGGAAGTTTGACGTATTTCCAGAGCAGTTTCGCCAGGATTTGCAGTGCGAGTAGGTACTATTTCTAAAGAATATACTGTCTCTGTTTTTGCAGGGGCAGGATTTTGGGCTTTCGTGAGCAAGTCAACGGCATCTCCGAGGGCGCTAGTTAAATTCTTGCTAGTTTCGGCGTGACGGGCCTCTTCTTGTTTGAGGGCTTGAGTGAGTTGTTTAACTTTTTCGATCGCCCGATCGCGCTCTTCGAGAACTTCTGCTAACTTAGCTTTAAGTTCGCCTACTGTTTGCAGTTGTTCGACTTCCTGCTGGCGAGCAACTCCAGCATCGTCGCCTTCGGGCATAATCGGGGAAAAATTTTGTAATTGCTCTATTTGTGCTTCCAGAGAAGCGATGCTTTGCTGAGTTAATTTCGCATCATTCCGCCGCTGCTCGGCTTCGGTATTGTAGAGTTGCCGCCACTGCGTCGCACTTTCACCGGCCTCATCTCGATCGCGCGAAACTTCTGTTAACTGCTGTTGCAGCCGCTTGATTTCATCTAACCACTGTCTGACATCCTGAGCCATAATATTGATTTTAGATTTTAGATTTTAGATTTTAGATTGGGAATTGGGAATTGGCAATTGCGAGTTGATAATGGCTTAACTAATTAACGACTTGTGTACCTCATCTTTCGCCCCCTTGCCTGTGCGCTATGAACATTTTTTACTGGTTGCGCTACCTGATTTTAGCTTTGTTTAAGGCATTTTTGAGGCTGCTTCGAGCTCTCAAACGGAAATTTGGGGGTTTTTTACTGTTTTGTCGGTGTTTGACTTGGGACACGCTCAAGGAAGTCGGCGCGAAGGCAGGAGAACAGCGCTTACCGGGGCTATCTGCAGAAATGGCCTACAATTCTATGCTGGCGCTGTTTCCGGGGCTGTTGGCTATCTTATCTGCGATCGCTCTGTTTGAACCTTTGCAGTCAACACTTTATCAAATCGCCCGTCTTTTGGGCGAAGTTATACCCGATGACGTGCGGAATTTGATTGGTGGCTTAATCAAAGAAATTATGTTAACTCGGAGTAAAGGGCTGTTTTCGGTAAGCTTTCTTGGGGCGATTTGGGCATTTTCTGGAGTAATGAGCGCGGCGATGGCTGCACTCGATCGCATCCATGAAACCCCGATCGATCGAACTAGACCATTTTGGAAAGCCAAACTTATTTCTCTGGCGCTCAGTATCGGTACAATTGTGCTGTTAATTCTAGCATCGGGAGTAGTATTTGTCAGCGACTTAATTGTACAAGCTATTGCCCGCCAGAGTTGCCTGCTGGAGTCCGTCGCCAATTGCGATTTAAAAGATGTCCAAAATTGCTTGCTCCTCGCCGGCAATTGCCCTTTAGAGTCGCAACTGTTAGGTGCTTGGCGGCTGTGGAGGTGGCCGATTTCTTTGGGAATTGTATCTCTGGCTTTTGCATTTATTTACCGCTACGGGCCTAGCCGCCGTCAACCAGATATTCCTATTGTATCAGGAGCTGTTTTTGCTGCTATTTTGTGGGCGCTATTTTCAGCTTTATTTCGGTTTTATGTTTTGCATTTGGGCAATTACACTTGGACTTACGGCACAATCGGAAGTTTTATTGTGTTGCTGCTGTGGCTGGATATTTCTTCTTTGGTAATGCTGATAGGCGCTCAGTTGAATGTGACGGTGGGAAAGGCTATAAAACAATCAAAATTAAAATAATTTGTTAATTTTTAATTGTTAATTGTTATTTGCCGGATGCTGGCTTACCTACGGAGTACAGTGCTGAGGATGCCCGCAACAAAAGACAGAAAAATCAGTATCCAAATGACACCACCGGGAATGAATGTCAAGAGGCCAACACCTCTGAGAATCCAAACTAGGAGGGTGAGACCCAGGATAGTCAAAAAGATGCGGGTAGATAGTCGCATTTGAAATCTAGGAGAATTAGTCATGTTGAATGTTAAAGTTTTGTCTGGATCAATGATAGCTGCTTTGCTGGCGATCGGCAGTTATCTCACCTTAATTTCCACTCCCGGTTCCACTGTTGCGCCTGGGGCTACAAATGTGCTGGGAGAAGCGGTAAATGCTGCTCAAAAAAGGCCTGCTGCAAGTTTAACAATTTCCGATCGCACAATTGGAGTGGCGAAGGTGGGGATGACTTTCGGAGGATTGAAAAAGGCTCTGGGTTCGACGGCGCAGTTTAAGGTAGAGTCTCCTTTTATGGTAGACTTTGATGCTGTGGCTATCAGGCAGTCGGGAAAAGTGCTATATCGGATTATCTACGCTGCCGGTACAAAGCTGAAAGATTCGGATGTCATTGAACTTTTGATGACTGAGAATTCTAATTATAAAACGGTTCAGGGTGTCGGGCCGGGAATGACTCTGAAACAAGCTGAGGCAATTTACGGTAAGGCTACTTTATCTTATAACGTGGATAATGAAATGAGAGAAGGGGTTGTATTTGCCAAGCAACCCACTAGAAACATTATGTTTGTCCCCCAGGCTAAAGGGAAACAATTTGCGGGAGTTTATGGCGCTGGTCAAGGGGGATTTTATCAGACTAATAAGTATCAGCCGAATGCTGTAATTAAGTCTGTGATGGTGCGGAAGTAAGTTAGTAGAGACAGCCCAATAGATCACTCTGCCAGTAAAATCGCTTCTACAGAACCTATGATCCCAGCAGAGAAGGACGATCGCACTTATCAAAAAAAGTGCGATCCCCCAAATTAAATCAACTCAAAACAGCCGGAAAATTACAATTTATAACCGGCTGGCGAGGGAATTGGCACAGCGGCCCAACACCGATAAACGGTTGCTGTCGCCACTGCGATCGAACACAACCTCAAACTTAACGTGAGGTATAGTTTGTCGCAAAAACTGAAAATGCCCGTCTGCATCTGAACTACTGCGGAAGCGGGCAACAATCATCCATTGCTGAGTGGGTAACAAACGGGCGATCGCCCAACAACACAAGCGGTCTTTGTATGTCAACATAGAACTCGTCTCCATTGATATTTTTGGAGCCAGAGCCAGCCCGGAACCTTGGACAGTGAGGGGCTGGCTTCTGACGTTGTAAGGCCTGAGCCTTATATACACTAATAGCATAATTTGATGCTATTGACATCAAATGACACAAAGATATATCAAATGGTGTTGGAGTGTAAAATTGAAGACAATTGAAGTAAAACCATGCCAGCCCATGCCTTCACGAATGCGAGTCACAGTTACCCTGCCAGAAGACGTTCATCAAGCCTTGTCCGAATGGGCTGAAGAAGAAGATAGAACCCTTGCAAACCTGCTATCCCATGTGGCAGCTAAAGCAGTCAGAGAGCGCCAAGAGCAGAAAAAGGAAGAATCAGAAAGCGATCGCCCTTAAGCGATGACCACGGCGTAAGATGGAGTTTGTTGAAATGTCTTGCAGTGCAACCAATGGCTTCACGGGGACGAGTTACCGCATACTTGCCAGAAGAGATTCAAAAAGCTCTCGAAGAATGGGCAGAAGAAGACCGCAGATCCGTTAGCAGTTTGGCAACGTACCTGCGGACTAAATCTGTTCGAGAAAGCCAATAGTTGAAAAAGATAAATCACAAAGCGATCGCCCTTAAGAACGATCGCCCGCAATCCCATCCGCGTCCATCCGCGTCCATCCGCCTACATCTGCGGTAAAAAAAAGAACCACCGCCTCAAAAAAATAAGGTGGGCCGCAGCCCACCCTACCCAAATTATTTCGCAGTTACCAACTGTGCCGGCAGCCGCTTAAACGCCAACCTTTCATTCTCGATATCCACAAAAATGGTATCGCCGTCAGCAAAATCTCCCCGCAAAATACCCTTCGCCATTTGGGTTTCCAACTCGCGTTGAATTCCCCGCTTCAATGGCCGCGCACCGTAAACCGGATCGTAACCAATTTCTGCTAAGAAATCGATCGCCGATTCCGACAATTTCAGAGACATTTTGCGATCGGCTAACCGTTTTTCCAAGCGCTTCACTTGCAACAGCACAATCTGCCGCAGTTCCGTCTTACTCAAACCGTGGAAGATAATCATCTCATCAATCCGGTTCAAGAATTCTGGGCGGAAAGTTCCCCGCATCGCTTCCATCACCCGACTCCGCATTTGTTCGTTATCTCCCGCCACATCTAAGATGTATTGAGAGCCGACATTCGATGTCATAATAATCACAGAATTCTTAAAGTCTACCGTGTGACCTTGAGCATCGGTAACGCGGCCGTCATCCAGAATTTGCAGCATGATGTTGAATACATCCGGGTGCGCTTTCTCGATTTCATCGAATAGAATCACGGAGTAAGGACGGCGGCGCACAGCCTCAGTTAATTGTCCGCCTTCATCGTAGCCAACGTATCCCGGAGGCGCACCAATTAACCGCGAAACTGCGTGTTTCTCCATGTATTCCGACATATCAATTCGCACGATCGCTTCTTCGGTGTCGAACAGATAAGACGCTAAGGCTTTAGCTAATTCGGTTTTACCAACACCCGTGGGGCCGAGGAAGATAAAACTCGCAACCGGACGATTTGGGTCGGCTAACCCTGCGCGCGATCGCTGAATTGCATCTGCAACCGCAGTCACTGCTTCATCCTGTCCAATTACCCGCTTGTGCAGTTCATCTTCCAAGTGCAGAAGTTTCTGCATTTCCGATTCAACCAACTTGCTAATCGGAATTCCCGTCCACTTGGAAATAATCTCCGCAATGTCACCTTCCGTGACTTCTTCTCGCAGCAAAGTTTTACCTGTGGTTTGAGTTGCTGAAAGTTGAGATTCAGCTTCTTGCAGTTGTTTTTGTAATTCGGTTAACTTGCTATATTTCAACTCAGCAGCACGGTTCAGGTCATATTTTAATTCAGCTTGCTGAATTTCAATATTCACCTTATCAATCTGTTCTTTAATCTTTTGAATGCTGCCGATGACACCTTTTTCCGATTGCCATTGGGCGTTCAAAGCGCTTTGCTGTTCCTTGAGGTTGGCCAAGTCTTTTTCCAGTCTTTCCAAGCGTTCGATGGAAGCCACGTTACTTTCTTTTTGCAGCGACAGTCTTTCCATTTCTAGCTGCAAAATCCGGCGATCAATTTCGTCTAGTTCTTCGGGCTTGGAGGTAATCTCCATTTTGAGTTTAGCGGCTGCTTCGTCCACTAAGTCAATGGCTTTGTCTGGAAGGAAGCGATCGCTAATATATCGAGTAGACAAAGTAGCCGCCGCCACTAGGGCGCTGTCGGAAATTTTAACGCCGTGGTGAACTTCGTAGCGTTCTTTCAAACCCCGCAAAATCGAGACAGTATCTTCAACAGTGGGTTGGTCAACATAAACTTGTTGAAAACGGCGTTCTAGGGCCGCATCTTTTTCGAGGTACTTGCGGTATTCGTCGAGAGTTGTAGCACCGATACAGCGCAACTCTCCCCTCGCTAACATGGGTTTAAGTAAGTTGCCGGCATCCATCGATCCTTGAGTTGCACCGGCCCCCACAACGGTGTGAATTTCATCGATAAATAAGATGACTTTGCCGTTGCTGTCCATCACTTCTTTGAGCACCGCTTTCAAGCGTTCTTCAAATTCTCCCCGGAATTTTGCACCAGCAATTAACGCGCCCATATCTAGGCTAATTAATTGTCTGTCTTTGAGAGATTGCGGCACATCTCCGGTGATAATTCGCTGGGCTAGTCCTTCGGCGATCGCAGTTTTGCCGACTCCCGGTTCCCCAATCAATACCGGGTTATTCTTGGTGCGACGGCTCAAAATTTGAATCGTGCGGCGGATTTCGTCATCCCGTCCGATTACCGGATCGAGTTTGCCTTGACGCGCAGCTTCAGTCAAATCTCGGCCGTATTTTTCCAGCGCTTCGTATTTGCCTTCTGGATTTTGATCGGTCACTTTGTTCTTCCCTCGGACTTGGGTAATGATATCTTTGAGCTTGGCTTCATCTAGTTTAAATTCTTGTAGTAAATTTTTGCCGAAGCGATCGTCCTTAACGTAACCTAGTATCAAATGCTCGATCGAAATAAATTCATCGCCGTACTCTTTGCGATAAGTTTCGGCGCGATCGAGCAAAGTGTCGAGAGAACGACCTAGATAAACGTTGCCGCCGCTTCCAGTGATTTTGGGCTGACGACTGATAAACTCATCAGTGCGATCGCGCAATTTTGCTACAGAAACTCCCGCTTTGTTAAATAAGCTGCTAGCGAGCCCCGATTCTTGTTCCAGCAAAGCTTTCATCAAGTGTTCGCTTTCTAGCTGCTGCTGCTGACCTGCTTTGACGATTTCGGGGGTGCGGGCGAGGGCTTCCCAGGCTTTTTCGGTAAATTGGTTTGGATTATTCGGTTGCATAAATTTTAATTCCCTGCATTAAAAATGATGATTGCTGTAGAGGCAATTGCTTAATTCCCCGTACAATTGTCATTGTAGGCAGTTGCCGAGGGGGGGCGGATCGGTGTTCCCCTATCTTGAGATAGGTATTTCCGTCCTGTGTAGCAGTGTCTCGCAAGGAAAAGCAAACTGTCGCGCCTAAAAGTTGGACTCTTGGATAAGACTGAGATGTTGCCCCATTGTCAATAAGCTTTTTATGAACAGGCTTTTCGGCCTGTTCCACAAGAAAATTCACTCTTTGTGGAACAGGCTTTTCGGCCTGTTCCACAAAGAGTGCAATATCTGAGATAAGACCAAATCTCACATTAAAAATGCTTTCTAGTGCCACTTGAAAAAACAGCACATTCTTACACAGTCTCCTGCTGCGGAAAATGGAGAAACACTCATGTAAATAGGAGAGAGGACTTGAGAAGCGTCACAGTCCTATAGCTAAACCCGAAGCGTTATTGTTTTACTCATCAATAACAGCCGCTATAACTCTCACAACTGGAAAATATAGCCATGAAAATTTTACCTTTATTTTCGTTAGGTATTATAGCAAGTACCGCGATCGCACTCGCCCCTGAAGCTTTGGCAAGTACCTGGCGTGCCGCACACCGGATGTCGGGTTTTTCCGCCGACAGCAATTACTACTTGTATCTAGAAAGTTCCAGAGATACAGGAGCGGGAATTCCCAAAGCAAAATTGCAAATTGTCCAAGTTGCTGCAAATTCCTGCATCAGAAATGGGTGTATCGAAACTAAATATGGCGAACCCGACTCCAATAAAAGCACTAAAATGGCAGAAGATGACTTGCTTAAAAAAAGTTGGAATAGTAGGCAAACTTTGAAATTAACTCCTCCTCAAGCTGGAACTAAACTCAACATTATTTCTCGTATTCCCGGAGCCAATGGAAGCGAGACAGTCGCCGTCAAAGTCAATACAGCAAAGCCTTTACAAATTCGCCTGGAACAGCGGCAAAAAAATGCTTCTGCTGGCAAAGAAAGCGCGGCAATGCGTCTTGTAATTAATCATAACGGTCGGCAGCGTGTCCTCGGAACGCTGAACAATTTTCAAGATTGGGTGTTCTCTTATTCAATCCGAGAAGTTCGTTTGTCTCCGAATGGGCGCAATGTCGTTGTCCTGGTGGACAAGACAGAACGCACTTTTGAAGGAGTCTTGAAAACTACTTTTGTACAAGGCTTTGTTCTTTAGACTTGCTATATTCCCAGGTTAAAACCTGGGAATTATCAAAACGTACAGTGATTATTGGCCAATTTTAATCATGTTCCCTGAGCAAAAGTGATTTCAAAAATGACCACTTTACTATCTCTAGACCGAGATGAAATCTTCAGAACCGATGAGATTGGGAGCAACACCTATCAAAGAAGCTAAAACTTCACCGCTGCTGGCTACTGTAATTAATGTGCCGTCAGTTCCCGGCGAAATTGATAGCTGTCCGAACGTCAAGCCATTGATTAATTGCACGGTATCTTGAGACTTAGCGAAATCAGCGATCGTATCAACTCCCAATCCGATACCTAAAACAAAAACATCGTTGCCCCCACCGCCGACTAGAATATCGTTGCCCCCACCGCCGTTGAGGGTGTCAAAACCTTTGCCACCATTCAGGACATCGCTGCCGTCGCCGCCGACAAGGATATCGTTGCCTCGCAAACCGGTAAGTACGTCGTTCCCTTCCACACCCTTGATAATATCGTTGCCGCTGGTGCCAGCCAGGTTGTCGTTGCCGCTAGTGCCGTTGATGTTGTTATCAGGAGGGTTATTGCCTGGAGTGTTGCCGATGTCAGAAACAAAGACATCGCGGGTATTGTTAGTATCCCCCGGCACGAGGTTGGAAGAATTTGAATTAAACGCTACTCTCCGCCCATCTGCTGAGATGGAGGGGTAGAAGGAGGCATTGTTTCCCTGATTGCCTGCTGCATCTACTGACACACGGGTGGTGGTATTGGTGAGCGTGTCTCGCACGAAGATGTCGGAGGCATTGTTAGTATCCCCCGACACAAAGTTGCTGGCACCTGAATAAAAGGCCACAAAGCGCCCGTTGGCAGAAATGGACGCGTTGGAAGAGTCGCCGTTCGCCTGATTGCCTGCTGAATCTACTGACACACGGGTGGTGGTATTGGTGAGCGTGTCCCGCACGAAGATGTCATAGGTTTCGTTAGTATCCCCCGGCACGAGGTTGGAGGCATCAGATCTAAACGCTACAAACCTCCCGTCGCCTGAAATAGAGGGATTGTAGGACTCCCCGTTCCCCTGATTGCCTGCTGAATCTACAGAGAGGCGGGTGGTGGTATTGGTAAGCGTGTCCCGCACAAAGATGTCAGGGCTATAGTTAGTATCCCCCGGCACAAGGTTGGAGGAATATGATTGAAACGCCACAAACCTCCCGTCGGATGAGATGGAGGAGTTTTTAGACCCGCTGCGTCTAAAGTCGTCGTAGCGTGTTAATGGGTCTACGGAGGTATTGTTCCCCTGATTTCCTGCTGAGTCTACAGAGACGCGGGTGGTGCTATTGGTGAGCGTGTCCCGCACGAAGATGTCGTAGGTTTCGTTAGTATCCCCCGGCACGAGATAGGAGTCCTTTGACTCAAATGCCACAAACTGTCCGTCGGCTGAGATGGAAGGGTTGATGGAGCCATAGTACGTCTGATCGTCCGCCTGATTGCCTTCTGAGTCTACAGAGAGGCGGGTGGTGGTATTGGTGAGCGTGTCCCGCACGAAGATGTCAGAGTTAGCGTTAGTATCCCCCGGCACGAGGTTGGTGGCAACAGACCAAAATGCCACGAACCGCCCGTCGGCTGAAATAGAGGGGTCAAAGGAGTCCTCGTTCGCCTGATTGCCTGCTGAGTCAACAGAGACACGGGTGGTGGTATTGGCTAGCGTGTCCCGCACAAAGACATCCTCGCTAGCGTTAGTGTCCCCCGGCACGAGGTTGGATGCTGGAGATTCAAACGCCACAAACCGCCCGTCGGGCGAAATGGAAGCAGAGGAAAAGATGCCCAATGGCCCTCGATTGCCCTGATTGCCTGCTGAGTCCACTGAGACGCGAGTAATATTCATAAGCTCTGATATTTCAATAGTCCGAACTGTTTTTATTTCGTAGTCTGGAACCCTGGGTTTTCCCTTGTTAGCTCGATCGCCTTAGAGCCTTGAAACCCTTATTCTACGGCTGGTAATCAAAAACTGTCCGAAGTATTGATATTTAAGAGTACAACTTTTGAGATTCCCTGCAATCGCACGGCAATTGAGGCTATTTACACTTTATGCCCTCATCGCCTTGGCGGTTGCTATATCAATACATTTTAAAATTTCCCTCTTCATTCCTCCCTCTTTCTTTTTCCTTTAACATCTGCCTCCTGACTATTCACGAATGCTCAATAATTAATCCGTGTATCCGTGTCAAAATCAATATCTTGCCTGACTTTATGCTTGCATCACAACCCGTTCCGGGAGACTGACAATAAAAGTTGAACCTTTACCGTCTTCGCTTTCAACGCTAATTTCGCCGCCGAGAATTTGACACAAACGCTGGCTAATTGTCAATCCCAAACCCGTCCCCCCGTACTTGCGGGTAGTAGAAGCATCAGCTTGGGTAAAAGGTTTAAATATCTGCTCTAATTGCTCGTCCGTCATGCCGATGCCCGTGTCGCTGACTCGAAACATTAAAACTTGAGAAGTGTAGCTTGAACCCGATTGAAAATCATTATTTTTATTTTGTTTGGTCGGTCTTGATTTTTCAATTTTCATTCTTTCCACGCCGATAGTAATGACGCCTTTTTCGGTAAACTTGGCAGCATTGCTGAGCAAATTGAGCAGAATTTGCCGCACTTTCGGTTGATCGGCGTACATTGTGCCGAGTTCGCCTTTGGTTTTCAGTGCTAAAGAATTGCCTTTTTTTTCTACTAGCGGTTGAGCAGTAGTCATCACTTCTTCAATCATGGTCGCCACGTCGAAGTTTTCCAAATAAAGGGTGACATGACCTGCTTCTATTTTGGAAATGTCGAGGATGTCACTAATCATATCCAGCAGGTGTTTGCCTGCGGTTTGAATTTTTTCTAAGTCCGGCAGAAAGTCTTCTGAACCCGAATCTTGAGCATCTTCTTGCAGCATTTCGCTGTAGTTAATGATGGCGTTGAGGGGGGTGCGTAGTTCGTGGCTCATGTTGGCGAGAAATGCACTTTTAGAGCGGTTTGCAGCTTCGGCGGCTACTTTTGCTTCGTGCAATTCTTCTGTGTATTCTGCTACTCTTTGGATCAGTTCGTTGAGGGAAATTGCTAGCATTCCCACTTCGTCGGAAGTAGTGACGGGTACTTGCAGGTCAAAGTTAGATTCTTCTGTCACTCGCTGAGCAATGAGGGTGGTGGCTTCTAGGGAGCGAGCGATCGCCCCGCTGGTGTATGCTGCTAGAATTGCTGCGATCGCACCTGATATCAAGAGAGAGCCAACGAGAATGAGAGTTCCGAGTTTTTCGGCATTTTCGTAGGTTCTCAATGCCTCGTCTGCTTTCTCGCGAAAGTTGACGGCCAGTTGGGCTGAATCCTCGGAAAACTGTTTGAGTTTCAAAGCAGTTCCCCCCGCCACAAAATTGTTCAAGTTCCGGCCGAAAGCCTGCTGCTGTTGCGGATTCAAAGCAGATAATTTCGCAGTAGCCAACAATTTTTGTACTTGTTGAAAGTATGATTCTACGGTTTTGCCGTTGACTTGAGCGAACTGTTGAAGCTGTTGGTAGTCTTTGGCAATATCGGCATTCTTCGTCGGCGGTAGGGTTTGCAGTTGTTCGAGGATGCCGCTCATCTGAGCAACGCGAGTCAGGAATTCCGATCGTTCGCGATCGAAAATTTGCGGTTTGGTCGTCAGACTCGCGAGCTCTTGCTGCTGAATTCTGACTTCCTGCACCGTGTGATTGAGGTTTGTTAAGATTTCCGCTTTGTCTCGGTCGATCGCTAGTTTTTCTCTAACTTGCTGTTTGTGATAGGATTCTACTCCCCGTCCCGCCACAGCACCCAAAACGGCAATACCAATGACCAAGGCGTATCCGCAGCCGATTTTCTGCCTGATACCCAAGCGGCCCAACAGACTTTTCAACCCTATTTGAGGACGGTTCTGCAGTTGATTTTTCAAAGCTAAGGTTAAAGACATGGGCAATGTACTCGTCACCTTTGAGAGGCACCATCTATATTCTAATTGATGCCTGTCTGAGGGTAAATAAAGTTCTGGCTTCAAGCCAGCTTTCGGCACTTATGGGGTCTTTGCAGGGTTCCACAGCTCGATCTGCTTGACAGTTTGGAGGAGTTATGCGTAACAAAATATAGCAGAAGGAAGAAGGCTCTTCGGCTGCCTTCGGCTACATTCCCTTCGGCAATGCGATCGGGCCAGTCGCGGTTCCTGAGCCAAGCCGAAGGGCAGGGCAAGTCGCTCAGAGTAAAAAAAGCAAGAAGTAAGAACCAGTCAAAGGCATGGTTTCACTAATTAAGAACCTACTCACCGTCTGGCGTGGTTGCGAGATAAGTTGCGAGTTATAAGTTGCAAGTTATGAGTTAGATTTCTGATTAAAAACTCTACTCTACTCGCAACCCACAACTCTATCGCTGTTCCCCTACTGGCAAAGTCGAAATTGTGCTATCTCAGCAGGAATTCTTGAAGCATTAGGTACGCTAGCAGAGGCAGGAACGAAGATTCCCAGGCCGTAACTGCAACCCTCTGCCGTCGTGCATTCCCCAGGCTTAGCAGTGATTTGATATTCGCCTTGGGAGGGGGGAGTAAAAGATATTGACGCCAATTCGCCTGTTTTTTGACTCACAGCGACTTCCTGACCGCTTGCATCCTTGAGAGATAAGTTTAAATCCTGGCAATTTCCGTCGCAAGTGGCAACAAAAACATACTCCACATTAGGATGCAGCGTTGCTCTAAAAGGAGATGAAACTTGCTTACGAACTTGGCCCAGCAACGGCACAAATACTAATTTTTGACCGTTGCTTTTTCGCTGGTCAACTTCAGTTTTCAAGCGACAAATAACCGTTTTTTCGTTTTCGGTCAGTCCTTGAGCAATAGCATTTCCTACGATTGTAGTACCGAGGAGCAGGGCCATGCCGGAAATAACCAGATGTTTGATATTCATTGATGTCCGGTAAAGTTAATTTTGGGTGATTGCAATAGACCGCTTTTGTCAGCAGTCTATTAGTTTATCTGGAGCCTATCACATTTGTTGACTTTTCCGAAAAAACAGATCGGATCAAAGTGCGATCGAAATTAGGGCGATCGGCATCGGTATCTAGAAACCCGCTTTCTGGGTCGATGCGGAGCAGCTAAACCTAAGATTTCTAGTATAGACGGGGTTTAACAAAACCGGAGCGATTCCAAGACTGTAAATGTCTGATACAGGTTCCCAGATTCCACCCCAACAACATAATCCTGTCCCTGTCAATATACAAATCGGTTGAAACTTGTGGCAATACTAGACTAACCAAACTCCGAAGGCAAGAGTTAGCTCGTACTCGTACCATTTTCCTTTTTTTTACCCGATCGCGAAGTCGAAGGGCTTTCTGCCCATCATTTATCACTGTTCCGAAATTTCCACGCGGGAACAAATTTAGAATCTCCCCAAACGCCGCGGCGATTTTTCTTAGCTTCCGCTTCCGCTTGTTCCAAAATACTTGCACTCGGACAGTTTTTCAAGTAAGGACGGTAAACCATTGCTAATCCTTCGCGGGTCAAAACTTCTTGGGCAAATGTACCATTTGGCAAGCGAACTTCGCTAACTTTGCGACCGTAGCGGTCAGTATCGGTGACGGTCAAAACAACGCGACTGCCTCCTTGTTTGACTAGCTGCTGCATTCTTTGGTGCGCTAGATTTCCCCACTTAAATTGATTTTTTTTTGCTGCTGCTTTGCTATTTTTCTCAGCATTTGTGTGCGCGACTTCCGGTGCATCTATGCAGGCAAAACGCACTTTTATATCTTTCCCGGCGCTATCGCTGGCGACAAGGGTGTCACCGTCGCTGACTCGCTTGACAGCATAGTTGTTAGGCGCTAACTTTTGTGGACACCCGAATAGTAGCAATAGCAGAGCAACTGCACTTAAGGTTTTTATTTTTGGGAAAATGGCGAGTTTAGGTTGGCTCATATTTCTGTCTTTTATTTAGTTTCCATCCAATTTTGCCCAGCGTGGATGTCAACTATCAGCGGTACTATACCTGGCGCATTTTCCATCGCACTTGTATTTTTCGGCAGAGCATTTTCCATCGCGCTTATAATTGTCGGAGCACTTTCCATCGCACTTCTAATTTTTGGTTGCAATTCTTCCCATTCATCGGGAGGGACTTCAAAGATTAATTCATCGTGAACTTGCAGCAGCAGCCGCGCCTGATAGTTTTGCAAAATTTTGTGTACCTCAATCATGGCAAGTTTAATGATATCAGCACTGGAACCTTGAATGGGAGCGTTGGCTGCGGCCCGCAAAGATTGGGCATCATCTCTGCTGAGAGATTTAAGTCTATCGGAGTGAATGTCTTGGGGATTGCGGTCTTTTAAGTCGCGGAGGCTTTCGCTCTCGAAGTTTAAGTAACGGCGGCGGCCGAGTATTGTGGTAACGTATCCGAGGGCGATCGCCTCTTTTTTTACTTTCTCCAAATATTCAAAAACTTTACTATAGCGAGCGTTAAATTTAGCAATAAACTCCTTGCCATCTTTGGAAGTTTTGCCCATCGAACGACCAAACTTAATCGCCCCCATACCGTAAACTACCCCAAAATTAATCGTTTTGCCAAACCTGCGCTCGTCGGGAGTTATTTCTTCCTTTTCAAACAAAAGTTGAGCCGTCACGGTATGCACATCTCGGTTATTTTGATAAGCTTCAATTAACACAGGTTCTTGACTCAAATGAGCCAAAATTCGCAGTTCAATTTGAGAATAGTCAGCCGACACCATCAGCCAACCTGCTTCGGGTAAAAATGCCTTGCGAATTTGGCGCGAAAACTCGGTGCGGATGGGAATATTTTGTAAATTTGGATTGGAAGAAGAAAGCCTTCCCGTACCAGTTGCAGCTTGGTTGAAATCTGTATGCACTCGCCCGGTATCCGTACGCACTAACTGAGGCAAAGCATCGACATAAGTTGATTTCAACTTGGATAATGTTCGGTGTTCTAATAAATCGTCTATAATCGGGTGGTCTCCTTGCAATTTATCCAAAACAGCGGCGTCTGTAGAGTATCCAGTCTTAGTTTTGCGAGACTTTTTCTGAAACTCATCGGGGATTTTTTCTAACAATATTTCGCTGAGTTGTTTTGGGGAACCTAAATTAAACTTTCTTCCCGCTGCTTGATAAGTCTTTTCTTCTATTTGTTTTAAGCTCTTTTCTAGCTGTTGTGACAGTTCTTGCAGGTAAGCTGAATCAATGCGAATTCCGCAGTATTCCATTTCTGCTAAAACTGGTTCGAGGGGCTGTTCTACTTCCAGCAATAACCCCTCCAAAGTTTTTCCGGGAAAGCTAGTTTTATCAGCTTCCTTCAATTTGGCTTTAAGTTTACCTACTAAGTGAAATGTGGTGTACACATCCATGCCACAGTAGTCTGCTACTTTTACAATACTGATGTCAGCAATTGTTTTGTTTTTCGGCACTAATTCATTGTAAGTTTTGGCAACAATGCCTAAGAACTCCCTTGACAATTCGCTGAGGCTGTGGCTATTTTCGGGATTGATTACGTAACTGGCTAGCATGGTGTCGAAGACGACTCCTGCTAGTTTAATTCCTTGACACCGCAGGATCGATCGATCAAACTTAGCATTTTGCAGCGCTTTGGGATAATTCTCGCTTTCCAAAATCGGACGCAAAGCATTCAAAACTGTGGCTTTGTCCAAGTTTTTGCCCGTTTTGTGTCCGGTTGGGATATAAGCTACATCTTGTTCACCGGTTCCCCAACAGCAGCCAATTCCGACTAATTCGGCGTCTCGCGGTTCGATGGCAGTGGTTTCGGTATCCCACGCCACGGGTGAGGCTTTGTCGGTGAAGGTTTGCAGCAGTTCGACTAATTCGTTTAACTGTTCGGTTGTTTGAATTATTCGGGGTTTAATTGGTAATTGGTTTGCTTGCTGGGCGGCTTGATATTCTGCAAAAGTGTAAAATGTGTCACTTTCATCTTCTGAAATTTCAGAAGTTTGAGGTGACTTATCTATTGTGGGGTGGGCATCTTGCCCGCCCTTTGCAACAGGCAAGATGCCTGTTCCACTGTCGGCAACAGGCAAGATGCCTGTTCCACTCTCCATTGAATTGATTGTGGGTTGGGCATCTTGCCCGCCCTTTGCCAAGGGTTCTTCTACACCACCAAAACGCTTTTGAATTTGTTTAACTTTGCTTAAAAATGTTTTAAATTCCAGCTTTTCCAGCATGGGAATCAAGGCTGATTCGTCAAAACCTATAAGCTGGCAATCTTCTAAGTTGATTTCTAATGGCACGTCTTGGACAATTGTCGCCATGCGTTGAGAATGATAAGCAGCTTCTTTGCCTTCTTCTAGCTTTTTCTTAGTTGCTCCTTTAATCTCGTCGATGGCTGCATAAATTCCATCAAGGGAATTGTAAGCTTCCAGCAATTGTAGAGCGGTTTTGTCGCCGATGCCTTTAACTCCGGGAATGTTGTCGGATTTGTCGCCGCACAAAGCTTTGTAATCTATTACTTGTTCGGGCAAAATACCGAGTTTGCCTTTGACTTCTTCCGGGCCGTATTCTTGGGATTTGCCTTTGCCCGATCGCCTGAGTTCATCGGTACTCAAATATAATACGCTGATTTGTTTTTCGGTTTCTACTAATTGAAACAAATCTCGATCGCCCGTGAGGATTTTGACCTGATAACCGGCCGCGCTGGCTTTGTTTGCCAAAGTTCCCAAAACATCGTCCGCCTCGTAGCCTGGAGCAGTTATTGCGGGTAAATTTAAATAGGTGAGGAGTTCTTGCAGGTTTTTGATATCGGGAATGAAATCTTCGGGAGTTTCCGCACGACCGGCTTTGTAAGTTTCGTCTGCTTCGTGGCGAAAAGTGGGTGTGGCGAGGTCAAAGGCGATCGCCATGTACTGGGGGTCGTGGGCGGCCATAACTTCCAGCAGCGACTTGAGAAAGCCAAAACAGACGCTGGTGGGAATGCCCGTCGTAGTTCGCAAGCCTCCGTCTCGACTTTTGGCAAAGGCGAAGTAGGATCGAAAGGCCAGGGAGTGGCCGTCAACTAAGATGAAGATGGGAGCTTGATTTGCCGACACAGACACAAATACCGATCGCACGAAAGGATTTTCTCATTGTACTCAGTTGTCCGCCTGCATTGATCGACCGGAAGGATGGCCCGCAGACTTGAGGACGCTTGACACTTGAGCGGATCTCGGCTTACTGTGCAGCTTGGCTGAGAATAGTAGAAGATGTTAAGTACGATTCCCTACGGGATAGCTTCGCTTCACGCGAATTTACAAACACCTGCCCGAAGCCTATGGCTGACATTAATCGATGCTACGAAATCCTCGAAATTGAGCCGGGAAGTTCCCTCGAAGAAATTAAGCGCGCTTACAGGGATTTAGCGTTTGTGTGGCATCCCGATCGGTTTGCCCACAACGATCGCCTGCAACAAAAAGCTCACCAAAGATTAACAGAAATTAATGAAGCTTACCAGCAGTTGGTGTTGTTTCTGAGTCAGCCTGAATCATCGAGGTCGATCGAACAACAGTTTCAGCAGCCACCGCCCCCTGCGCCGGAAAAGCCGCTGAGAAGGCGTTCTGGAAAATCAGCCACCAGGCCTGGTTCCCAGCGCCGTCAAACCCGCCCAAAAGCCGCCTCCAAAAAATTTCTAACTCAAAAAAACTCTTCAAGCAAGAAACGATTTACCACTCACAATCGCCCAGCGTGGCGGGGCACAAAGCAACCAGGGCGAATCGTTGCGAGGAAAGCACGGCCATCTCAAAACTATCGAAAGCTTACCTCGAAAAGGAAAACAGAATTTTCAACTCAATACTCAAAACCGCGAAGCGCGCCGAGGGAAGTGCGGCCATCTCAACAGTATTCAAGCTTCCCTTGGTGGCCGCTGGCAATCGCCGTGGCGAGTTACGCTTTGACCGGTTGGATTTTGACGGTATCAGCCGCCCCGCTGTGGATGTGGGCTTTAATCTGCGGTGCAGATTGGCTGTGGGCCGCGATTTTGCTGGCGGAGGGTTCGGCAACGCCTAGAGTGTGGCTGGCGGCGTTAGTTTTGGCTGGGGCGGTAGGGGGGTCGATCGCTGGTTTTCAGGCGGGAGGAAGGGTAACAGGGGCTGCTTGGGGGGCAGTTGGGGCTGGTTTGGGGGCGATCGCCAGTTCCGAGGCAGAGTATCGGGCTGTGGCTGCTGTTTTGGCTGTAGGGGGAGTGGTGGCAGTGGTGGGATTGATGGCGGGAACAGGTTCTGGGAATTGGGTTAAGGCGTTGGTGGCGGCCGTGTGTTGGGCGATTGTCGGCTTGATGTGCGGGCTGGCGACGGAACTAGGCGGCAATTCTGGCGGCCCCGTCGGGCTCTCTGGTGCGATCGGGCTGGGGATTGGGGCGTGGGCGGGGGTTTTTGCTGGGGCGGGTTCGGGGGATCTCGTCCAAGCTTTGGCTATCGCCGGGTCTAAGACTGTTTATGGGGCTTGGGCTGCGATCGGCATTATTGCTGGAGTTGTGGCGCGGATGGTAGCTGCAGAAAGGTTGATCCACACTAGCAGTGGGCTTTACACGGTTATCCTGTTGGTGGCTACTTCGGGTTTCGGGCTGTGGCTGGGAAGTTGGTTGGGCGATCGTATCTTTTGAATTAGTCATTAGTCATCAGTCATCAGTCATCAGTCAACTATTCCGGAGGATTGCAACCGGAATTGATCTAAATTCCAGCACTTATCGCTTTTCAGCAGCGCTTCAAACTCAGCGCTTGGCAAAGCATGACTGAAAAGATAGCCTTGAATTTCGTCACATTCATACTCGCACAAAAAATCAAGTTCCTGCTCATTTTCTACCCCCTCAGCCACCACCGTCATGTTCATGCAGTGTGCCATTTGAATAATCGCTATTGTTATCGCTGCATTTTGGCGATCGTCTGCAATGTTGCGAATAAAACTCTTGTCTATTTTTATCGCATCAAACGGAAAGCGTTTCGGATAACTCAAAGAAGAATATCCAGTCCCAAAATCATCAATTGCTATCCTAATCCCCTGATCTTTCCACATCGTAAAAGCTTTAGCTGCTGCAATTTCGTCTTGCAAAACCAGACTTTCCGTCAGTTCTAATTCCAAACACTTGGGCTCAAGACCAGTTTCTGTTAATATCTCCCTGACTCTTTCCGTGAAATTTTTGCGCTCGAATTGACGGGCTGACACGTTAACTGCCACTCGCAGGGGCGGTAAACCTGCTCTTTGCCATGTTTTAGTTTGCCTGCAAGCAGTCTCTAATACCCATTCACCCAACGGCGCAATCAAGCCTATTTCTTCAGCCATCGGAATAAATTCCCCCGGAGAAACTCGCCCCCGTTCTGGATGATTCCAGCGCACCAAAGCTTCAGCACCAATAATTTTACCTGTTTTGATTTCTATTTGCGGCTGATAGTATACTTCAAATTCTGAGCTTTTTAAAGCATGGCGCAGTGAAGTTTCTTGAAGAAGTGTATTGATAAAAAAATTATCATTTTTTGCCGTATAAAAATGATAAGTATTGCCGCCTTTCTGCTGAGATTGATACATTGCTATATAAGCATTTTTCAGCATTTCATCTCCGTCGGTGCCGTCACCGGGATACAAGCAGATCCCCATACTAGCAGTGACAGAGACTTCGCAATCTTTGACAATCATACCTTGGGATACAATATCTAAAATGCTTTGAGCAATCTTAGCCACATCCTGTTTTTCTGCAACTGGTTTGAGAATCAGCGCGAATTCGGCTGCTTCCAAACGAGCAACAATATTAATATTTTCCATGCAGTTAGTTAGCCGCTGGGCAATGCTGCAAAGCACCGAGTCCCCGATATCGTGTCCCCAGGTACTGTTAATGCGGTTGATTTTATCTAAGCTAAGCGTGACAACTGGAACGACTCCTGACAATTCTTTTTGACCATCTAATTCTCGACTTAACTTTTCTCGCAAAAATGAACGGTTCGGCAGGTTTGTCAAGCTGTCATACTGATGTCGGTAGAGCGCCAGTTGAATAGTTGTGTGCAAGTTTTTTTCTTCAAATGGCTTGACAATATATCCGAACGGTTTTGTACTATTGACTCGTCGCAAAGTAGTTTCATCGGCATAAGCTGTCAGATAAACTACCGGAATTTGAAAGCGCAAGCGAATTTCTTCGGCTGCTGTAATGCCGTCGATTTCTCCTTGCAGGTTGACATCCATTAAAACTAAATCCGGGCGCAAGTTGGCTGCCGATTCAATCGCTTCTTCTCCAGAATAGACCATGCCAGTTATTCTATATCCTAGAGATATCAAACTGTCGGAAATGTCTTCCGCAATGATGCTCTCGTCTTCAACGATCAGAATTTTTTTGTTGGACACTATTTTTTCTCCTCAGAGTGCAAATTGGGTTGAGAAAAGGTTATTCTAAAAGTCGTGCCAGGAGTTTCTAACAGTTCTATTCTCCCCCGGATTTGCTTGACTAAAGACCCGACCAGTCGCAAACCCAATGTTCGGGCTGTGCGATAATCTAAGTCTTGAGGAAAACCAATTCCGCTGTCGCTAACGGTTAGCACGCAAACTCTGTTATTATCTAAAGTGAAATCTATGTTAATTTTACCTTTAACTTGTCCTTTAAAGGCATATTTAATGGCATTTGTCACAAGCTCGTTGATAATTAACCCGCAAGGAACTGCCGTATCAATATTAAGAGAAGACGGCGCAATATTTGTTTGCAACTTAACACCTTCTGCATGAATTTCATAAGCTTGGAATAAATTGTAGGCGAGATTTTGGATGTATTCAGCAAAGTCAATGTTTGACAAGTCTTTGGATTGATACAATTGTTCGTGAACCAGGGCCATTGATCTGACTCGGTTTTGACTTTCTTTTAACATTTCACTAACGTGGCTGTCTTGGATGTAGCGTGACTGAAGTTTGAGCAAACTGGAAATAACTTGCAGGTTGTTTTTGACACGGTGGTGAATTTCTTTGAGGAGAACTTCTTTTTCTGCGAGAGATGCTTTGATGCCATCTTCGTCGCGCTTGCGATCTGTAATATCGCGCACTACTCCTTGAATTACTTTTCGTCCGTTAATTTCCATTGCATTTAACAGCACTTCAGCGGGAAATTCTGAACCGTCGATTCCTTTGTGTACCCAGTCAAAGCGACAGCTACCTGTTTGCATTGCTGTCGATATTCTCTGTATTGCTAAACTGGATGAGTCTTGTCCACTAGGCTGAAATTGTGGGGAAAAGTCGCTCAGTTTTTTGCCGTAAAATTGTTTTGTGTTGCTACAGCCAAATATTTTTAAGGTAGCGAGGTTGCAGTCAAAAAACTCCTTTTCGTCAAGCAACATTACTGCGTCGCTGGTGGCTTCATAAAGGCTGCGAAATTTGTGTTCTGATTCTTGCAACGAGCAGATCAATTGGTTTTTGAGAGCTTCCGCACGCTTGCGGTCGGTAATGTCTATTCCTACGGAAACTGCTGCGGTTCCCTGATGATATTTCTGAGCGACTATCAAATAGTTGCGGACAAAACCGTTAATTTCAATGTCTATTTCTTGCCAGGTTTGCTGAGATGAACTGGCAAAAAATTTTCTGATCAGTTCTCCAAAAGTCGAGCCTTTGTCGAGAAAGTTGATTTCTTGACCGACAAAGCTTTCAGGAGACAGGTTGAATGAGGTTGCTAAGTGCTGGTTGACTCCAATATACCGCAAGTCTGAACTGATCCAAGAAATCAGTCCGGGTACGGCATCCAAAACGGCGCGAAGTTGGTCTGTAGCTTCTTGGAGTGCTTCTTCCGATCGCTTGTGATCGCTAATATCTGTTGCCGTTCCGCACAAGCCTAAAATAGCGCCGTTTTCAGCTTTGTTGACGATACTGTTGACGCGCAGGTGGACGGGAGTACCGTCTTTACGAATGTGTACTGTTTCGTAAGGAGAATTAGCTGTTTGTGGCTGAAGTTTGGTTCTCGCTAAAAGTTGGGCAAATATTTCTCTTGGTCTACTTTCTTGATCGGGAACTAAAAAATCGGTGAAGCGGCGTCCGATCATTTCTGGCGGTTCGTAACCGTAGATGCGTTTGGCGGCGGAATTGACAAAAGTCAAGAGGCCTTCAATATCGATCGACCAAATCAATTCTTGGGAGGTTTCTACGAGGTTGCGGTACTTTTTTTCGCTTTCGGCAAGTGCTGCATTGAAGAATGCAGTCTGCTGCTGGAGTCTCTGTTCTAATTCTTGATTTGCCGTTTCCAGAGTAGCGATGGAGTGCTCGCGCTCGGTAATTTCAGTAGAAACACCAACTGCGCCGACAACTTCGCCGTTTCCATCTCGCAGGGCTGCCGATCGAATTTCGTGAATAAAATGTCTCTCTCGGATGTTCCAAGTACGATCGTTTCCTGCTAATACCTCGGCAATATTTTCTAAGATATCTGGCTGGCTGCTGTAAACTTCAAAAATCGATCGCCCGACACTTGCACCTGGTTTGAGTCCCAAATTTTCTAATCCTTTCCCTGCTGCAAGGGTTAACTTGCCTTCTCTGTCTGTTGCCCACATAAATATTGGGGCACAACTGACGGCGGCGTGAAGGGTTTCGTTGGCTTGTTTGAGCCGATCGATTTCTGCGTGAAGCAGATCCTGGGTGGTGTTTAGTTCTACCGTTAGTCGATCGGCTTTTTGCTGCCAACTGGCAGCAGTATCGCACATTTCTGCGGGATTGCGGGAACGACAGATGGATTGGTTGCAGTGTGACATGGTTACTCTAGGGCGCACTGTATATTTAACCCTAGCCTATCTTTTAAGCATAAACTTTTTAAGTCAAATATTACAATTAGCAGGAATACTCATCCGACCAAGATGCGATATATTAAAGCTACTTTAAGGATTCAGAAATTGCGGCTAACTTAGGATTTATGGCGACGGTTCACAAATTGATAATAAGCTGAATAATGCCTGCCAGTCGGTACTTTTACGGTAACAATTTGTATTAGTGCAAAAAGAAGTTTCGCAATCTTCGGCTTGCACAAGAAGTGGGATTATAAATTTATTATATTTGTTTGCGTAGATTCACGCACCGAGGAAGAGGGAATCTGGAATTTGTAAATATAGCCAGCGCGCCCGACCGTTAGGACGCGCTTAATTGCACTTGTCCTATGCGTATCGCCTCTGCCTTCTTCCTTCTTCTTTCTGCCTTCTTCCTTTTTCCCTCTTCCCTCTTTCTTCCATCCGCTACATCCGTCGAGCGAATCCGTTGCCGAACTTTCTTCAATTAACTCCCCAAATTTTGACAGTTTTGTCTATACTACCACTGATAATAGTTTCACCATCCGTGCTAAAAGTAAGACAAGTAACAGAGCTTTGATGTCCGCTGAGAGTGTAAAAGTTGTCGCCGCTACTGGCATTCCAAAATTTGATATTACCATCCGCGCTAGCACTGACAACAGTGAGTCCGTCTGGGCTAAAGGCGATCGCATTTATCGAGTTAAAATGCCCTGCCAATGTGATTGAACTATCTGGATTCGATAGCTGGCGCAGTTGAATGTTTCTGTCCCAGCCGCCAGTAGCCAAAGTCTGCCCGTCTGGACCCAAAGCCAGACAATTCGCATAACCCTTAATTGTTTGGAAGCATTCTCTGCTGCGGAGGTTCCACAGTTTAATTGTACCGTCAGAACTGCTGCTAGCGAGAGTTTGTGCGATCGGGCTAAAAGCAATACTAACAATTCCTGCTTTATGAGCTCCCCAAGTTAAAAGATTGCCAAAAGTACAGATTAACTTTCCCGTTTCTAAATTCCAAATTTTGATAGTAGTATCTGCCGAACCGCTGGCGATAACTTGACTGTCGGGACTGACGGCAATTGCGCTAATTTCCGCTTCATGTCCGAGGGAAGTATGCTGCAATTCTCCTCCCTGCCAAATTTCGATCGCACGGTGTTTCGGAGTATTTCTACTCCTCACAAAAACTTCGCTTTCTTGGCAAAGGATAAAAGTTTCTTGAGCGCGGGGATACTTGTCAACAGTATAGAGTATTTCTCCTGTATCAACATCGCAAATTCTAATTATTTTCCCGTGCAAACTCGCCGTGCGATCGCCTCCGGGACTAATCGCAACATTTGTCCCAGTTTTGACAGTGCGGATACAGTCAAAAAGCTTGTAAGGCACGAAGTCTTTTAAAGCTTGGCGCACTAGAGGTTCTGTCCTCGGTCGCAAAATTAAATAAGCAACTCGCTGCACTTCTGCTGCGGGGTCAAGCAGCGCCTCAATTGCTAAATTTAAACCAGCGCCTCCGTATTTAGGAGCATCTTTAACAGCGGCAATTCGCGACTCGATACTAGGACTGTTGAAGCGCTGCTTGACTCCGGCGATGCCTCCCAAAACAGCGCCGGCGATCGGGATTTGACTTTGGCCGCCGAGGACGGCATCATATTCTCTGGGTTGGTTAGAATTGTCGGCCATCATAGGATTTTAGATTTTAGATTTT
>NZ_JAUBQQ010000029.1:24610-43598 GCF_036701335.1 Microcoleus sp. Pol12B5
AGATTTTAGATTGGAAGAATTGGAGGATTGAAGAAAGCGAACTCACGGATGAATCATAGGATTTTAGATTTTAGATTTTAGATTTTAGATTGGAAGAATTGGAGGATTGAAGAAAGCGAACTCACGGATGAATCATAGGATTTTAGATTTTAGATTGAAGAATAGGAGGATTGAATAAAACGAACTCACGGCTCAATCGGGGGAACTGTTATCGAATACTATGTTGTTAATTTGTGCACAAATGAATCCGGGGGCTTGTAACCTGGCTGCTTTCGCTGACGCTCAAAACCGGTTTAAGCTCGCAACTTTAAACTTATTGACTGTTGCAGTTTATAGTATTATAATCAAATCAGCGTTTCACACAAAAATCCGAAAGTGATATGTCACACTTCACAACTATCAAGGTTCAGATCAAGAACGGCGAACTGCTGCATCAAGTGTTGGAAGAGTTGGGTTATCAAGTAGAGTCCAATGTGCAGGTACGGGGTTATCGGGGTGACAAAACTAATGCCGAGTACGTGATTCGGCAATCCAATGGTTACGATTTGGGTTTTCGCCGCAGCGAAGAGGATTACGAATTGGTGGCGGATTTTTGGGGCGCTCGAATTAATCAGCAGGAATTTGTCAATTCAATTAGTCAAAAATACGCGCGCAAAAGTTTGATGGCGGCGGTGCAGTCTGAGGGTTTTCATGTTGAAGAAGAGGAAACTTTGGCAGATGGAACGGTGAGAGTTGTAGTGGGTCGATGGGTTTAAGACTCGCCCTTGATTAACTCGTTTTTACTTACCAAGAGGAATCACTATGTGGCGATCGGCGATCGTACTAATCATCCTGGCGCTTGTAGTTTGCATTGTTGGGGCGATCGCCCTTGGAGCATACCGCTGGCATCTCGCTACAAAGGAACTGCGAGCCAATCTGGAAGCTGCACGCTTGCCGATTACACCTCTCACAGTTGATACGCGGGAAATCGCCGATTTACCCCAGCCCGTGCAGCGCTACTTTCGCGCGGTGCTGAAGGAGGGACAACCGCTAATTGCAGCAGCGCGGGTTTCCCACGAAGGCACGTTTAACATGAGCGAAACCGCAGAAAAATGGAGCCCCTTCACCTCAACTCAACTGGTAATTACTCAGCCCCCTGGCTTTGACTGGGACGGGCGAATTGCCATGATGCCCGGTATCAATGCGTTCGTTCATGATGCCTACATTTCTGGCGAAGGCATCCTCCATGCGGCGCTGCTGGGCCTGGTGACTCTGGCGGATATCCGCGGCACTCCAGAAGCGGCACTTGGGGAACTGATGCGCTTTTTCGCGGAGGCGGCTTGGTATCCGACGAGACTGCTGCCGAGTCAGGGTGTTCGCTGGGAGGCGATCGACAATTCTTCGGCCAGAGCAACGCTGCAGGATGGCGACACCGCTGTTTCCCTGGATTTCCGCTTTGATGAAGCAGGGCTAATCGCCAGTATCCGCGCCGAGGCCCGCGCCCGTACAGTTAACGGGGGACTGGTGTTTGCGCCCTGGCAAGGCCGTTTCTGGGACTACGAATTGCGAGACGGTATGCGGATTCCGCGATCGGGTGAGGTGGCGTGGCAATTGCCTGATGGTTCGCTATTTCCCTATTGGCGCGGCCGCATCACGAATATTGCCTATGAGTTTGCACGATGATTCTAGTTTGTGTTGTAAGGAATATCATACGGCCGCGCGATCGCATCTTAGTTGCGATCGCGCGGCAATTGCTCGATCGCCTGGATGATGCAACTATCAGTCAAACAACGGGACTCAGTATTCAGGATGTGCGGAATTTGCGAGATGCTCGAAATTAGAGCCAAGTTATCCACCTGCTTTCAGCCACCCAAAAACCTGCTCCACAGTCAAATCTAATGTTAAAAAACTTGGCACGGGCAACCGATCTTGTCCCGTTAACTCAACTGGTTCTCGTCCGGGAATAAATGCTAAAATAAACCGTTCCTCTGGATCGATTAACCATCCGAGCTGAGTCCCGTATTTCAAACAGTGTAAAATATTACTAATCACCTTAGTTGCTTTCTGGTCTGGGGAGAAAATTTCTACTGTCCAGTCGGGATGAATTTCAAAGGAATTCGGAACTTCGCCATCCGCTTCAAAAGTGATTCTATCCCAAGCAAATACTGTAGCATCAGGTACAATAGAACGCCCGCCAAAAGTACAGCGCAATTCTGGAAAAGCAAGAGCAATTCGTTCTGTTTCCCCAACTAGATTAACAGCGTTGCAAAACTTGAGTTGCAAACGAGAATGTTTGCCTTGAGGCATAATCTTTTGGTGAATGCGTCCGTTAATAAATTCACTCGCAGGTTGAGTTTCCGGTAGTTTGAGGAAAGCTTCGAGAGTGAGAGAAATGGGAAGTGCTGCTGTCATCGCTTTGAATTCGGTGTCATTACCACTCTGCCATAATTTTATCATTAACTCTATTCTGTGTTTGTAGATCGATCGACCTCACCCTCACCCTCATCCTCCAAAATCTCACCCAAATAGCGCCGCACAAACTCCCGCGCTGCATCTATATCGAGCAACTTTAACGCCACAACCATCTTCACAAGCGTGTTGACCGTTGGATCTATCAACTCATTAAACCAACGATAGACAACAGAACTTCGCACACCCATTGCGATGCCAATTTGTTTTGGCTAATGCCATAGGTGTTCAGCACATCTCTCAGAACTCGACCAGCTTTTCTCATGCACCCCTGAAGTTTGGGAATCGTGCGATCGCCCTTTCCCAAAAAACCCTACCTCAAAAACAACTTATAAGCCGGATTTTGACTCTCATCTCCATACTGATAGCCCAGCGTATCCAAAAAAGCCTGCCACTCCTTCATCTCATCCGGCGGTACTTGAATTCCCACCACAATTCGCCCGTAATCGGCGCCATTATTTCGATAGTGAAAAACGCTGATATTCCAGTTAGGACTCATCGAACCGACAAACTTCATCAACGCACCCGGACGTTCGGGAAATTCAAAGCGATAAAACAATTCATGATCGGCCAGCATCGAACGCCCGCCCACCATATGCCGCACGTGCAACTTCGTTAATTCATCATCAGTTAAATCCAAAGTCTTGAAACCACAACCTTCAAAACTTGCCGCTATCTTCACCGCATCGGCACGGTTTTGAATTTGTACACCGATAAAAATATGTGCCTCTTTCTCATCGGCAATTCGATAGCTAAATTCAGTTAAGTTGCGTTTGCCCAGACATTCGCAAAACCTGCGGAGACTTCCCGGTTGTTCGGGAATTGTGACTGCAAAAATGGCTTCGCGGCGTTCGCCAAACTCGGCTCTTTCTGCTACAAAACGCAGTCGATCGAAATTCATGTTCGCGCCGCAAGCAACAGCAATTAATGTTTGTCCTGCGATTTGTTCCCGTTCCACGTAAGCTTTCGCACCTGCGATCGCCAAAGCGCCAGCAGGTTCTAAGATCGATCGCGTATCTTCAAAAACATCCTTAATCGCCGCGCAAACATCATCCGTATCCACCAAAATAATCTCATCCACATACTCCTGACACAACCGAAAAGTTTCCTCCCCCACTTCCCGCACAGCAACGCCGTCAGCAAATAAACCCACCTGCGACAAACGCACCCGTTTACCCGCTTTCAGCGATTGATTCATTGCATCGGAATCGATAGGTTCGACGCCAATAATCTTAATTTCCGGCCGCAACCGCTTGACATAGGCCCCAATTCCCGAAATCAATCCGCCGCCACCAATTGCCACAAAAATCGCGTGAATTGGTTTTTGATGTTGCCGCAGAATTTCCATGCCGATCGTACCCTGTCCCGCAATTACGTGCGGGTCATCAAAAGGGTGAATAAAAGTTAAACCTTTTTCCGCCTCTAATTGGCGCGCAAAGGCGTAGGCATCGTCGTAGGTATCCCCATGCAAAACTACCTCTCCACCCCGGGATATCACCGCATTTACCTTCACCTGCGGCGTCGTTACGGGCATGACTATAATCGCGCGAGTTCCCAGGTGGCGGGCGGCGAGGGCGACTCCTTGGGCGTGGTTGCCGGCGGAAGCTGCAATGACGCCTTGTGCTAGCAAATCCGGCGACAGTTGCGCCATTTTGTTGTATGCACCCCGCAGTTTGAAGGAAAACACCGACTGCATATCCTCTCGCTTCAGCAAAAGTTTATTGTTGAGCCGTGCTGATAGATTCGGGGCGGATTCTAGGGCTGTTTCTTGAGCAACATCGTAGACGCGGGCGGTGAGGATTTGTACCAGGTAATCGCAAAGCATGGGGTTAGCAGGTTGGTTGATGCCGGATGGTGGGATAATTGTACGGCACTTGTGCGATCGTTATGTCTAAATTTTGGGGCGGTGGTTGGGCTAATCGTAAGTTCTCGATCAGAACTTTTTCATTTTGGAAATCAACCGCTGAAAACGAACTATCGCCGTTATTTTGTTTAGTCATCTGGGAGAATAAGTCATGCTCAACTTATTCATCGATTAACCAATGTTCTAGCCATGATGGAATAAAGGAAATTTTGTAATATTCACGATCCATTAGAGCTTTGAAAATAGTTGTATTCAAATGGTAATAGTTAGAAGAGCTACTAGAATAATAATAGGGATCTTGAAACATCAGGATAGCAGGTAAATGTCCCTGTGGTGCATTCAGAGAGTATTGTAGATCGCCATGATATATACGGTTGCTCTCTCTGTTCCAGCCAACTCGATCGATAAATACATTGTACACAGAATCATCAATCCAATATTTTTCCCCGTTACTGTTATAGATGTTCAAAATTTGAAGCCAAATATTTTTCTGAACGCTAAGACCAAACCTTCCATCACTAAATTTCACCCAAAGTCGATTGATTTTTCTAAGGTCTTTTGGAGGAATTTGATTGATATCTATGTACGTATAACTGCGAGATGGCATTAAGTTGTATATAATATTTAATGTCTCTTCATCAGCCTCTTGCCATTTCCTTGCATCAAGTAATTCGTACAGTTTCTTGTATTTTCCCTCTATAACCAGAATAGAGTGTCGGGAATATTTTGGAGACTCTTCAGTGGCAAAACTTACGATTCTTTCAGCCAACTCATTCTCATCAGGTACTCTGGTGTCAGAAATACCTAATTTTTTATTCCATCTAAAAAATTTTGCTTTAATTTTAGAATTTCTGCGTATTTGAATTTTTAATTGATTAATCACTTGTTTCTTAGCTGTTCCGGCATCATCTCCTTGATTTTGAAGTTGATTTAATATCTCTTGAATTTGAGCAATAAATTGCGATAAATCCTGATTTAAATATATTTGATTGCCTTGTATATTGATACAATCACCTTGAATCTGTTCGTGATAATTACCACCCTGTGTACCTATATTCCGATTGTTAGCATACATCCTATCCTCGTTACTATCCTCATCACTATTTTCATCGTAAGGAATTCTCAAGCTTTCTTGCTTAAGTTGTAGTTTTAAAATATATAAAGAACACCCAACTACAGCGCTCGCAATAGCAGTGCATATTAGAATGACAAACAATGTATAATTCCACGCAAACGTAATACCCAAAATAACTAACGATAGCCCGATAGCATAGTAAAACATTTTTGGGGGGATCTTACTCATTATTAATCTTTTAACTTATAAATTTCACACGCTCCCCGTTAACTATTTTGCTTTAAAATAGTGGAATACCTGCTAATTTAGCAACATTCTTAAATATTTCTATAGTAGCTTCACCTATTAATCCATTAGCAGCAGCCTCACCCAAATAATGAGCTATTTTAGCTAATTTACTCCTAGTAATAGGGTCATTATTAGCTTGATTAGCTAATTTATTTGTAACTTCTTCTTGAGCTTTTTCAGGTGTATATCCCTGGGTTTGAAGCTTAGTTAAAAGTTCCTCGATTTGAGTGGCAGCTTGAGATAAATCTTGACTTATATTTATATGATTGCCTTGAATATTAATATTATTTCCATGAATGGATTCATTATAAGCACCGCCACCTGTATTGATAATTCTATTTGCGCTCATAAAATACCTCTATATTAAGACTTTTGCATTATACACGATGGCTACGCCCATACGCAACTGGTCATCGACCGAAAAAGCGTCATCGGTGCAAGCTCAATTCGCCAACTTATTCCAGCAGTCAAGGATCTAGTTACTTAAGCAGATCACATTTTGAGAAAAATTTTACATTTCAACTATACTATGGTAGCATTTTCAGGATTAGCCACGACACTCAAATCTAGCAAACTAGCGATCGCAAATTATCTCCACAGAATATCGATCGCCCTTACCCGATCGCAAAATCCGATTTTATGGCAAAATTAGCCTAGACTGAAATATGAAAGCTGGCGAGCGGGCAAGCTGTAGCGAATGTTGCGCTCGTGAGTCCTGACTTCGTTTTTGTCGTTTACCCCGGTTATAAAATCCGGTTTGCGAGCGTATTAGTCCGTAATCCTTGATTTAGTATGTAAATTCATGAACGTACAAATTACAGATTTGCGTGCGGTTGACGAGCCAAAAATTCAACAGGTAGCTAAATTAATAGTTGAAGGTTTTAAAGAGCATTGGCCCGATGCTTGGCCCGATCTAAAATCTGCTTTGCAAGAAGTGCAAGAATCTTTAGGAGCCGATCGCATCAGTCGAATTGCTGTCGGCGACAGCAATCAAGTTTTGGGATGGATTGGCGGGATTAAACAGTATGACGGTAATGTTTGGGAACTGCACCCGCTGGTAGTGGGAACAGAATTTCGCGGACAAGGAATTGGTCGATCGCTCGTAGCTGATTTAGCAGCAGAAGCTAAAAACCGGGGAGGGATCGTGCTGTGGGTGGGTACCGACGACGAAGACAATCAAACCACTCTTTCAGG
Source organism: Microcoleus sp. Pol12B5 (assembly GCF_036701335.1). Taxonomy (NCBI): domain Bacteria; kingdom Bacillati; phylum Cyanobacteriota; class Cyanophyceae; order Oscillatoriales; family Microcoleaceae; genus Microcoleus; species Microcoleus sp. Pol12B5. Next base: position 31,480 of record NZ_JAUBQQ010000029.1, read on the forward strand.
CATCGATCTTTATCCTAACGTTTGGGAACACGTCGCCAAAATTAGAAATTTGCGCGGTCATCCCTACGAATTTTATCAAAAAATGGGTTTTGCGATCGTGGGAGTGATGCCCGACGCCAACGGAATTGGCAAGCCAGATATTTTCATGGCAAAGCGGTTGTAAAGTTTAATGTTGGTTCTAAATTTACTGACTGGTGGCTTGCCAATTCAACACTTAGCAAAATTAGTTGTTGAAAGTTTCCCAGAAAATCGGTCTAGTCTGGACGTGCGAACCCCGTTCGAGGGTCGCTAATAAACAAACCCAGAACTAACGAATCCATCACCGTATCCCAGACAGGAGTCAAACGCTCTGCATCGTCAACCCAGTAATCAAAAGTAATCAAACACTGAACATTAGAACCCAATCCAATACAGATTCGCGAATAAGCTTCCCGCTGTTCTGGAGGGTCGATAAACTTAAATTCAGTCCAAACAATGCGGGCCGTTTGCCGCTTCAATTGGATAATTTCCCCAGGAGCGATCGGATTTCGCGTATCATCTTCAACCACCTTCTGTAATAGCGGCACCAGCGGAAAATCTGCCCAGTTACCAGGTGGTAGCAAATTAAACGAAACCTCCAAACAACAATCATCATCCGGCGGCTTTTTATCCGTAAATCGGAACGACTTAGTATCCGGTTCAAAATGCCAATCTTCGGGGACATCAAAGCGGACTGCACCTCTTCCTGCTACAAAAATCCGAGTTCCAGGCTTTGATTTCCAATTGTGGTCTTCTTTGAGTTCTAGGGTTTCCTTGAGCCATTCTTGCTTTTTGCGCTTAGACATAAACAGAACACCAAATTGCTGCTAATGTGTAGTTTTAGACCTTGCAAACACATTTTAACTCTATTTTGCTCGCCGTTTGCTCTAATATAACAATCCTTACAAAAATTATGAATTCCTCTCTTCTCTATTCCTCTGTGTTCTCTGCGCCTCTGCGGTAAAAAATAATTCCTTTCACAATGAGGTAACTTTTATTTTTCACTCTTCGGAATCACATACCTAATTCCGCCTCTATTCGCAGCCGCATCGCCCTTGTAACGGGGAATAACATGAATAGCCGCGTGACTGCGACTTTGACCAGCCTGTTTATTAATATTGATTCCCACATTAAAACCGTCTGGCTGAAACTCTTTACTTAACATCTCTTGCACCTTATTAGCCATAAACCAGCAAGCCGATTGTTCTCGAAACGGCAGTTCAAAATAATTAGCGACGTGACGCTTGGGGATGATTAAAACATGACCTTTGCTGGCGGGATAACCGTCAAACATCGCATAAGCTGTTGCTGATTCTGTGAGTAAAGTTAAATTTTTATACGGATTGCAGAATATGCAGTTATTAGTAGAATTTCTTTGATGGTTGTAATGCACGTATTTGTAAATTTCGCAAGACTCATCTAGGTGAACTGGCTTAAATGGAAGTTTGACAATGCACTGATAGGTAGGTTTTTTGTGGACATAATGTTCTCGAAAGCCTTCTTTTTTGATATCCCTTCTCACCGCAAAATACGCATTCCCTCCCGGTTTCAACAGGTGCGACACTTCCATCAGGACATTAGCTTGTTCTTCAGGAAACAAAACATTCAAAACATAAAAACAAATGATTGTGTCGAATTTATCTTCGGGGAACTCCGGGAAATAATAAGGGTCATAACCCGTAATATCGAAGCCTTTTTGCTGCAACAATCTAACATCGCTGCCCAAGCCGCACCCAAAATCTAAGACTTTCCCTTGCAGCAAGTTTTTATCCAATAAAAATCGGGCTGGAAATGACAGGGAAATTCTTTCAATTGCCGTCAGGTGGCTGAATTTATTTTGTTGCTTTTTCATGGCGGCATAAATTTGATTTCAATAAATATTCTTCCGTCCGCGCACCACCCGGACGAGAGTTTGTGTAGTAGCGATTTCACGATCCTAATGTTATCTAAAAATTTTATCATTATTGCAGTTTGGCGATCGCCCCTTTTTCCACCAACACCTTACCAGTCACCAAATCCCGCACCGTCGCCAACAAAACCCGCCTCTCATCCACCTCAAAACTCACCGAAACCCTGTCAATTCCCAATACCCCAGGCGGATTCAAATGCGCTACGCAAACCTGCTGGTGGTGGCTTTCCAGAGACCGAAAATCCGTTTTTTTATTGAGCAAGCTGCTCATCATTTGCCCTTTTTCGTTAAAAATAACCTCCGCTTGCGATACCTCCGCAACTTCCCCAATATCTAACCGAATTTCCCTTTGCCCTTCTATTGCCACTTGCAGCGTCAACTCTTCGGAACTTTGGCAGGGATACTTCATTTCCTTACTAAATATCGGCGAATAAGCATAAGCTTTAGCATAAGGTTCCCAGAGACGAATTGCATAGGTGTGGCGCAAATAATCGTCAACCCTAGCCAATTGTGTCAAGGCTAAAGCACCGTGCGCCACTGCTTCAAACGGCTTATCTCTTTGAACTTTTTGCCGCCCAAAATACGAAACCACTAAATTAGATACAGCCGGAATTAGAGAAGTTCCTCCTACTAGCAAAACCTGTTCGATATCTGTTTTGCCGATCCCTTTTCTCTGTGCAATACTCAGCACTTCATCTAAACTTTCCCGCAACTGTTCTAACAACTGCCTAGATTCTAGAATTTCCTCAAGCTTGTCTCGGTTTAGCTGCAAGTCGTAAGACATAAAATTTTCATCGTCAAACCAGCTTTCCTTCGCCTCATTAACTTGAGAAAGTTGTATTTTTAATTTTTCCGCTATTTCTAATAAGTTTTGCCAGCCAACTGGGTCGACTTCTGCCCGCGACGAACCAATTTGCCGCAAATAATCTTCGACAATCCAGATGTCAATATCTTCGCCGCCTACATAAGCATCGGATTTTGCTAACACTTCGGCACGCACCCCCCCCAGCCCCCCCTTGGTAAGGGGGGGAGCGAGATTTGTCCCCGCGTTGCTAAGGGGGGGTAAGGAAGGGGTTACAGCAGTGCGAACTAAACTTAAATCTAAAGTTCCGCCGCCAAAATCAACTACTAAAACTAGAGAGCCGGGGCGTTGTACTGCATATCCTAGGGCGGCGGCTGTGGATTCATCTATTACCTGAACTTCCGCAACTCCCAAATTTTCTCCTAAGTCGCGAAACCAATCTAGATATCGCTCAAATGCTCCAACGGGGACTGTAAAAATTACTTTATCGGGCTGTATATTTTGTATATATAATTGTTTCCAAATAGTTTTGATAAACTGTTCTGCTACTGATTCGACTGTGTAGGTTTCGCCGTCGATATTGCGGGGCGGCGGCTGAAAATCGGCAGCTAAATTGCGTTTAAAAGCTTTGAAAAAACGGTCGGGTTCGGATTGCCCCAAACGCTGCGATCGCACTTTTTCCCCCAACACCAACTCTCCGGAATTTTTCACAAATACTAAAGTCGGAACTACAGATATTTCTCGCACCTCTCCGCTCGAATTATTCGTTTTAAAAATGCGGGACATCTCGCCCAATCTCAAAGTTTCTGGTGTTTGCATATCCGGGTTAAGAATGCAGACAACCGTGTTGCTGGTGCCGAAGTCAATGGCAACTGTAGTCATGTTAATTTAAAATTTTAAATTTAATTTTTTATTCCCGCTGGCAGGGTGCGACTAACTTTAGCAGGAGTAAGAATTCGCTCTCCTTCCCGATAGCCTACAAATCGAATATAAACTAATTCTCCTTCGGTTATATCCTCAACATCCGGCTGGTGCAACTGCGGATTGTAAGGAGTTTGTTCCCACGCAGAACCGATTGTTTGAAAATCCCAGCTTGATAACAGGTTTTCTAAGGGAGTAAACAAAGCTGAGAGATTTTTGGCGGGCATATCCGGCTTGGCTTCTGCCATTTTGCGGGCGGCGGGATAGTTGGTTAACAAAGTTTGTAACTGTTCAAAGGTAGCGCGGCGGAAATCGGCAGTTAGTTGAGCTTTTTGCTGCTGCAGTTCTTCTCGCAACCGGAAACACTGCTGCCTCAATTCTTCTATTTCGCTGGGATTAGTTGTGATTGTAGCCGATATTGGCAGTGCGAGCAAAGTGCGATCGAACTCTTGAAAATTCAAATTCAGCACTGTTGCCAGCCGCCTCAGTTGGTCTAGGGTGAGTTTTCCCACGTCTCCCTGCCGTACTAAGCGCACCGCAAAGCGACTTAAGCCTGCTTTTTCGCCTAAGTCTTGCCAATCGAGAATGTCTAGCTGATTCATGCGTTCCCGCAGAATTGTATCGTACTTAAACTCGATCGCATCTCCCGCCTCAGATGCAGCATAAAGGTAGACTAAAATGAGAAAAATGCCCCCGACAGCCAGCGCGAAGCTGAAGGCAGGCACTGTTGTTACATCAACTGTTGCACCGATGAACTCAAACATTTTTAACTCTTCTAAACCTGTTTTAAAGTCTGCGTTTGTTCAACGGTCAAATTTTCTTCGCCTTGATAATATTCTGGTAGCAAGTCTTGAGATTCTACTTCTCCGAGGGCTTTTTCAATTCCGGCGGTGGTTTCGGTGCAACTAGAACCGGTGGCGTTGAGGACGGTTTCGGTAATTTTGCCATCTTTGCCGATGCGGTATTCTATTTGGCGGTATTCTGCCATAATTCTGCCTCTTGGTTTAATGCTTGAGTGTTGACTGCTGAGGGTTGAGTTATATTATAGATTCTATTTACCAATTATTCTAATGAATTTTTGTAGCGACAATGCAACCGGGGTTTCGCCGGAGATTATGGCGGCGATTGCAGCGGCTAATTGCGGTGCTGTAATGTCTTACGGAGATGATGAATATACACAGCGTTTGCAAGTTAAATTTTCGGATTTGTTCGAGACATCGGTGACTGTTTTTCCGGTAGCAACCGGTTCTGCTGCTAATGCTCTGGCACTTGCGGTTGTTACTCCTCCTTACGGCGCTGTTTACTGTCACGCGGAATCTCATATTAATCTAGATGAATGCGGCGCGCCGGAGTTTTTTACAGGCGGTGCCAAGTTAGTTACAGTAACAGGAAACCATGGTAAAATAGAGGCAGAGACTTTAGGAAAAATACTCGATCGCGCTGGTGCAGGTGTCGTCCATCACGTACAGCCCGCAGCCGTCAGCATCACTCAAGCAACGGAAGCCGGCACAGTCTACAATCCATCTGAAATTTCCCACATTTCGGAAGTGGTTCGCGATCGCAATTTGCACCTGCACATGGATGGATCTCGCTTTGCAAATGCTGTCGCGACTCTTGGCTGTTCTCCTGCTGATGTCACTTGGCGCGCCGGTGTAGATATTCTCTCGTTTGGAGCGACAAAAAACGGTGCGATGGGTGCAGAAGCTGTGGTTTTTTTTAATCGCGAATTAGCAAAGACTTTCCCTTTTTACCGCAAGCGCAGCGGGCATCTTTTCTCAAAAATGCGGTTTTTGTCGGCGCAGTTGGAAGCGTATATAACGGATGATTTGTGGTTGAGAAATGCGGCTCATGCAAATAATATGGCAGCTAAATTAGCCCAAGGTTTAGCGGGAGTTGAGGGAGCGAATTTTTGCCATCGGGTTGAAGCAAACGAGATTTTTATTCAACTTCCCGAATCGGTAATTACAGCGGTTTTAGCTGAGGGCTTTCTGTTTTATCGGTGGGATGAATGTACTATTAGACTGGTAACGGCTTTTAATACTTTGGAAGCGGATGTTATTGCTTTGGTGGAAGCGGTTAAACGACATCAGTAATTATTTCGTAAGGGCGAGTTTTACGAATAATATCTGACGATTACCAACAATCTAGATAAACCCGTTCCCCACAACAGACAACTCGCATCAACATTAAATTTGGATCGAATGCGGAAAATGTACATTGTGATTTTTCGTTTGATGGGGGCGGGTTTGAGAGATTGTTGGTTATTTACAACAATTATTGTGCGTGAAACCCGCGCCTACAATTTAATAGGTTCAGAAATAGGTTCTGCAACTGCGGCTAGTTCTGGTTCAGCTTCTTCGAGGTGTGCTTCTAAAAGCGCCAGATTTCTCATGTTTGATTTATAAAAAGCATCGAAGATATCTCCGACTAAAGGTACTGAACCAACCACGGCTTCTAGACCGATATTGTAAATCATTTTGCCTAGTGTCTTTTGGGGGATGTTGAATCGAGTTGCTAAATAAATTAGGTAGGCGGAAAACGCGGTATCTACGATATCCCCAGCACCCGGAACTAAACCGATAATGGGGTCTAAACCAATGCGAAATTTAGTGCCGGGGATGCCAATGGCGGTATCCATCAGGCGGCTGAGTTTGCGGATGCGGTTGAGGGTCGCGAGACGCTCTATGTTGTTCATATTATTATTCTTGAACTAGCTTGAAAATTTGAAATCTGTCGGAAGACGGAAAAAACCATCTAGAAACCGCTCATTTTCCATCTTCGCTAATATGCTGAATTCCCCATTCGTGCATGGCATTAATAATCGGTTTGAGACTTTCGCCCAAAGGCGTTAGCGAATATTCAACTTTTGGTGGCACTTGCAGGTAAATTTCCCGGTGCACGATCGCGTCTGATTCCATTTCCCGCAGTTGCTGCGTCAGCATCTTCTGAGTAATGCCGTTGACAGCTCGTTGCAGCTCGTTAAAACGCTTCACTCCTGGAAACAACTCCCGCAGAATCAAGACCTTCCAGCGCCCGCCAATCACCTCTAGAGTGCGTTCTACAGGGCAATTTGCTCGATCGACTTTTACTTCTTGGACTTGCATAGTATCTTTTTGGTAAGTACCGCACTTTTAAGTGCGTACTATCCATAATAACTTGACTCGGTTTAAAATAAAAACATCAAAGAAACACCCGATAAATTTCACTGAGGATTCAGAAAATGATTACCGTCAGAAAAAGTGAAGCAAGAGGACACGCTAATCACGGTTGGCTGGACAGTTACCACACATTTTCTTTTGCCGGCTATTACGATCCAAATTATATGAATTTTCGCTCTTTACGGGTAATTAATGAGGATTTCGTTAGCCCCGGCAGAGGTTTCGGCACTCACGGACACAGCGACATGGAAATCATTACTTATGTATTAGAAGGAGCGTTAGAACACAAGGATAGTTTGGGTACCGGTGCAGTGATTAAACCCGGTGAAGTGCAGCGGATGAGTGCAGGTACGGGTATCCAGCACAGCGAGTTCAATAGCTCGCAAACAGACCCGGTTCATTTGCTGCAAATCTGGCTGTTACCCGATACAAAAGGCTTGCAGCCGAGTTACGAGCAGCGGGATTTTCCCCTAGCAGAAAGGCGCGGAAAATTGCGCTTAGTGGCGGCACGAGATGCGAGAAATGGTGCTGTAAAAGTGCATCAAGATGTTGATTTGTATGCGGCTGTTTTGGATAAAGACTCGCGGGTTTCTCATGCTTTGCAGCCGAATCGCCATGCTTGGGTGCAAGTGGCTCGCGGCTCGGTTTTGCTCAACGGTTTGACTTTGAAAAATGGCGACGCTGCGGCTGTTAGTGGCGAGTATGAGTTGGCGATTGAAGCTACGGAAGATGCTGAATTTTTGCTGTTTGATTTGGCATAGAATTACACAATAAATCCCCGGCTTCTCCCAGAAGTCGGGGATTTTAGATCGTTCGGCGATTGAAATTGCTATAATGGGTTACTACTTAGGAAATAAGTAAATAGGAGGAAGAAACTAACTTTTATTTGTGGTATTTCTGGTAACGGTAAATGTTTAGGATAAATTTTTATGGAACAACAGCCGATCGCCAGAAAGCATCTTATTTGGAGCCTCATCACTGGTTTAGCAGTTGGCGCGATCGCAGGCGCACCCCTCGGCTGGATGGCTAATGGGTCTTTTTCCGACCAGCGTTCGGCTCAAAGTATCCTTTGCCGAGAAAAGAATAGAGATCAGCCAGTTGCTATTGTTGAGGCTAGGTGCGGTTCCCGATTCTAAATTTTTCTGCTAGCCAGAGGGCTGTGTCAAATATTGTGAGGCTTGTGCGAATGTCGAAAGTTCGATCGTCGCGCAGAGGTTTTGGCGTTGTCAACCGTGAAGAATATGCCACAAACCGGAAAAGTTATGCGTCAGTGGATATGTGGGTATGTTAAATTGACAAAATAATGAATTACAGCAGAACAATTCCGGCTATTTTGAGTGCTACGATCGCCCTGAGTTCGATCGCCCTCATTCCACTGACATCACCTCAAATTGCCCTAGCATTAACCGCCGACAAAGTTAAAACCGTTGCCCAACAAATTACTGTTCGCATCCAGGGGCCAAAAGGCGGTTCAGGAGTAATTTTAGAGAAGCAGGGTAGCACATACTATATTCTCACAAACTGGCACGTTGTCGATAAAGCCGGCGATTACGAGGTTGTAACTCCTGACGGCAAAGCTCACTCTGTATCATACAGCCTCGTGCGGCGAATGCCCGGTGCGGATTTGGCGATCGTGCCCTTCAGCAGCACTCAAAGCTACCCCCTGGCTCAATTAGCTAATTCCGCAGCAACTAAGGGAAACAAGGCTTATGTCGCCGGCTGGCCGATATCCGGCGGTTCCCTGAGACAGCCGATTTTCATCGCCACGGAAGGTCAGCTTACCGGCCGCCAAACTCCCTGGAACGGTTATACTTTGGTATACAATAACTTAGTGAGAGCGGGCATGAGCGGCGGGCCGGTGCTCGATGACGCAGGCCGAGTTGTCGCAATTAACGGCATTGTTAGGTTAGAGGAAAATTCCGATAAAATCGTGGCGGCGGGAATAGAAATTAATACTTTCATGAAATGGCGATCCACTATTTCGTTGCCAGTAGTTCCCCAATCTCCTACTGCCGGAAACCCGAAAACTCCGGCGAATAATGCGCCCCGCACGCCCGCAAGTGCGATCGCCTTTGCTGCTACCAATACTCTCAAAGGGCCTTCGGAAGTTGTCAGTTCCCTTGCCCTAGCTTCCGCTTATTTTACTACAGGAAATAGCAACGGCACAATCTCAGTTTGGAATTTTCCCAGCGGGCAATTAAAAACTACCCTGCAAGGTCACACGGAAGCCGTAAACGCACTGGCGGCCAGTGCGGACTCGAAGGTGTTAGCTAGCGGCAGCGACGACAAAACTGTGAAAATTTGGAATTTAGAAACTGGCGCGGTTGTACGCACTTTGAGCGGGCATTCCAATGCTGTTTCGAGCGTTGCCGTTAATCCTGATGGTCAATTTGTAGCCAGCGGCAGTTGGGACAAAACGATTAAGATTTGGAACCCGAAAACAGGAGAGTTGCTGCGGACTTTGACCGGGCATTCTGGGTTGGTGAATGCTGTTGCAATTAGTCCCGACAACAAAACTTTAGCTAGCGGCAGCAAAGATGGTTCAATTAGGTTGTGGAATTTAGCTACAGGCCAAGCAATTCGCACGATTAGTGGCAAAAACTTGGCTGTTTTGTCGCTAGCTTTTACTCCAGACAGCAAAAGTTTAGCGGCGGGAAACAGCAATGGCACTGTTGGGTTGTGGAATGCCGGAAACGGGCAGTTAATTCGGCGTTTAAGCGGGCATACCGACGGGGTTTGGTCGGTGGCTTTCAGTCCGGATGGCACTACGCTGGTTACTGGCAGTTGGGATAAGAGTGTGAGACTTTGGGATGTGCGATCGGGCGAATTGAGAGGTAATTTGAACGGTCATGCTGGCTACGTTAGCGCTGTGGCGATTAGCGCTGATGGCAAGACTATTGTGAGTGCGGGTTGGTTGGGGGAAATCAAGATTTGGAAAAGGAGTTGAGATTTTTTTGAACGAACCGCGAAGGCGCGTTACGAAAAGGGGCGCGTAAGCGCTACTCAACTTAGAAACAGCCCCGCCTCTGTAGCGAAGCCAGCTACTTGAGGGTTCGGTTAGGCACGGACTCTACTGGTAGGGTGCGTCAGTTGGTGGCGATGCGATGCACATGGGCTCATCATTTCCGGGCTCTGCACCCTGCTACCTAGCATTTTGCTTCAAAGTACGATCGACACTTATGATAGATTTGGTTCTTGCAGGACTACACTAAAAGACAAAATCAAATTAAGATTTGCGCCATAAATTCGACCGACCCGCTGTGCTGGGGGGACTCTGCACTTCGCGGAGTCAATCTAAAATCTAAAATCTAAAACCTAAAATTGCGTGACTTCTGACAAATGATTGAAGTAGAACACTTAAGCAAAACTTACGGTTCGACCGCAGCGATCGCGGACGTGTCTTTTTCGGTCGAATCAGGAGAAATTCTCGGGTTTTTGGGGCCAAACGGCGCTGGCAAAACCACAACGATGCGGATTTTGTCGGGATATTTGCCGGCATCCAGCGGTACGGCCCGCATCGCCGGCATGGATGTTCACGAAGACTCGATGGCCGTCAGACAGCGCATCGGCTATCTGCCGGAAAACCCGCCGCTGTATCCAGAAATGACTGTGGAAGGGTTTCTGTTTTTTGTCGCCCGGATCAAGCAAGTACCTGCAGGCGATCGCGCGCGACGAGTTACCTCCGCGATCGAACGCTGCGGTTTGCTTGATAAACGCAAAGTTTTAATCCGCAAGCTTTCTAAAGGATTTCGCCAGCGCGTCGGTATCGCGCAGGCGATCGTCCACGACCCCCCGGTAATTATCTTAGACGAACCAACCGTCGGCCTCGACCCCCGACAAATCATCGAAGTCCGCAATTTAATCAAAAGTCTTGGCGGCCAGCACACAATCATCCTTTCCACGCACATTCTGCCGGAAGTCAGCATGACTTGTAACCGCGTTACCATCATCAATCGCGGTAAAATCGTCGCTGCGGGTAGTCCCGAAAATTTGATGGGAGAGTTGGCGGTGGGAGAGGGCTACGAACTCGAAGTCGAAGGCGAGGCAGATTTGGTAAACAGTCTGCTGTTGCCTTCTTTGGAAAATTTGCCAGGAGTTCGATCGGTGGAATTGATTCCAAGCCAGCAATTTTTAGTGAATCGCTACCGCCTGCGGGCCTTGTGCGAACAGGAAAGAGAACCCGGACGAGAAATTGCTACAGCTATCGTCGCCTCTGGATTTGGGCTGTGCGAAATGCGTCGGTCTCGCGCTACTCTCGAAGATGTGTTTTTAAGGCTGACAGCGGCTGAAAAGAAACCCGAAGAAAATCTGGTTCGCAGCGAACCGGAGGTCGATCTAAATCTCCAAGAAGCCACAGAAATTCAAGATTCGATCGCGGATTCTCATCAATCGGAATCACAACCGACGATCATCCCGGACAATCTGCCCGTTTCAAATAAACCAGAGTCTCTCTATGATTCTCATTCAGCATCGGAACCAGTTGCAGAAACTGAAGAGTTGCTTTATGATTCTCATTCCGCATCGGAACTGGTTGCAGAAACCGTAGAGCCGATTGAACATCCTCAACCAGAATTAGAATCAGTTGCAGAAACCGCAGAGTTGATTGAACATCCTCAACCAGAATTAGAACCAGTTGCAGAAACCGTAGAGCCGATTGAACATCCTCAACCAGAATCAGAACCAGTTGCAGAAACCGCAGAGTTGAGTGAAGCGAAGCATCTCAGTTTGGGTGTCACAGAAACCCGAGGATCTTACTCGCTACAGATATCTAAACAAGCAAGCAGGATGCTCACTTTTGTAAAAAATGTTTTTTATAAAAGTGAGAGACTCCCAGAACCTTCTCCACCAGCACCAGTTGTCGAAAATCTAGAAGTTTCAGAAACCGTAGAGTCGATCGACTATTCTCAACCAGAATCCGAACCAGTTGTCGAAAGACAAGAGTCGATCGAGCATCATGAACCAGAACCGATTGTCGAAAATCTAGAAGTTTCAGAAACAGTAGAGTCGATCGACTATTCTCAACCAGAATCCGAACCAGTTGTCGAAAATGTAGAAGTTTCAGAAACAGTAGAGTCGATCGACTATTCTCAACCAGAATCCGAACCAGTTGTCGAAAATCTGCAAGTTTCAGAAACAGTAGAGTCGATCGAGCATCATGAACCAGAACCGATTGTCGAAAGGCAAGAGTCGATCGACTATTCTCAACCAGTATCCGAACCCATTACAGAAACACCAGAGGAAATAAGCGATTTAGAACCCGGAATGCAACCAGTCGCAGAGTTTCTGGAAACTGTAGAAAGACAAGAGTTGA
>NZ_JAUBQQ010000029.1:43698-63236 GCF_036701335.1 Microcoleus sp. Pol12B5
GCGAGCAACCTCAACCAGAATCGGTTGTCGAAAATCTGCTGATTGTCGAAACAGTAGAGTCGATCGAGCAACCTCAACCAGAACCAGTTGTCGAGAATCTGCTGATTGTCGAAACAGTAGAGTTGAGCGAGCAACCTCAACCAGAATCGGTTGTCGAAAATCTGCTGATTGTCGAAACAGTAGAGTCGATCGAGCAACCTCAAACAGAACCGATTGTCGAGAATCTGCAAGTTTCAGAAACGGTAGAGTCGATCGATTATTCTCAACTAGAACCAGTTGTCGAAAATTTGCTCATTGTCGAAACAGTAGAGTCGAGCGAACATCCTCAACCAGAACAGGTTGTCGAAAATCTGCCCGTTGTTTCAGAAACGGTAGAGTCGATCGAGCCTTCTCAACCAGAACGGGTTGTCGAAAATCAGCTCATTGTTCAAATGGTAGAGCAGATCGAGCATTCTCAACCCGAACCGATTGTCGAAACTCTGCAAGTTTCAGAAACCGTAGAGTCGATCGACTATTCTCAACTAGAACCAGTTGTCGAAAATTTGCTCATTGTAGAAACAGTAGAATTGATCGAGCATTCTCAACCAGAACCGATTGTCCAAAATCTGCAAGTTTCAGAAACCGTAGAGTCGATCGAACATCCTCAACTAGAACCGATTGTCGAAAATCTGCTGATTGTTCAAATGGTAGAGTCGATCGAACTTTCTCAGCCAGAATCCGAACCGATTTTAGATGCGCCAAAGTCGATCGAACTTTCTCAGCCAGAATCCGAACCGATTTTAGATGCGCCAAAGTCGATCGAACGTTCTCAACCCGAACCCGAACCGATTTTAGATACACCAAAGTCGATCGAACGTTCTCAACCCGAATCCGAACCGATTTTAGATACACCAAAGTCGATCGAACATCCTCAACCCGAATCCGAACCGATTTTAGATACACCAAAGTCGATCGAACGTTCTCAACCCGAATCCCAACCAGTTGTAAAAAATCGGCCACTTAAAAAAAAGCCACAACCGAGTAGCGATTCTCAACCAGAACAGCCACCTGTTACCAAAAAGCGACAAATAGAAAGAAAAAAACAGGATAGCGACAGCAGCGAAACACCACCCGCAGGCGACTCAGAATGAACCAATTACCAATAGCCAATTACCCATTCCCAATTCCTAAATGTTAGTAATGATTAGTAATATTGTCGCAATTTACCGCAAAGAACTACAAAGCTATTTTGCCTCGCCATTAGCCTATGCCATCGCAGCAGTCTTTTGGCTAATCACCGGCTACTTTTTAATAGCCATCCTCCTCGCCCCCGACGGGTTAATTCCCCAAATCGGCCAGCGAGACCAAATGGGAATTACCGAACCTCCCATTGACGTAGCCTACGAATTCCTGCAACTATTTCTGCGAATCATGGGTTCCCTTTCACTGTTCGTACTACCCGCACTCTCAATGGGACTTTACGCAGAAGAACGCAAACGCGGAACCTTAGAACTATTAGCCACATCGCCCTTAACAAACTGGGCAGTTGCTACCGGCAAACTCCTCGGCGTTTTAACATTTTATACCACAATGTTGCTGCCCCTGCTGTTCTGCGAGGCGATCGCCCTCAGTTCCTCAACCCCGCCCGTACCCCCCGGAGTTCTTCTGCTAGGACACGGCGGCTTAATCTTACTAGCAGCAGGAGTATTGTCCCTCGGAATGTTTATTTCCTCCCTCACCGACAGCACAATTTTATCAGCCATCCTCACCTTCACTCTAGTATTATTTCTCTGGGTGATCGATGCAGTCGCCGTCAGTATCGGTGGCCCATTCGGAACAGCATTAGGACATTTGTCGCTGTTAACAAATTACACCAATCTTGTCAAGGGAGTTTTCGATACCAGCAGTTTAATTATGTTTGCCAGTTACATCATTTTAGGAGTATTTCTGACCGCCCAATCCATCGATGCCTTGCGATATCAGCGTTCTTAAAAACATTAGGTAAGGCAGAGACAGAGAAGGTTATTTTTGCCAAAGTAAAGAGAAGTAAAGAAAAAAGGGAAGGTTATTTTTTCCCTGTTAATCATTCTACAAAATACCTCAAACAATGAGATTTATCAATCCCAAAATCGACTTTGCGTTCAAAAAAATATTCGGTTCCAGCGACAGCAAAGACATCCTGATTAATTTTTTAAACGCCATCCTTTATGAAGCACAGCCGATCATCGAAGACTTAGAAATAATCGACTCCCAACCAGAACCTCAAAATCTCGCAACCCAAGACACACACCTAGATGTCAAAGCCACAATTAACGGTGGGAGAATCGCCCTAGTTGAAATTCAACTGATTAACGTGCCTTCCTTTGGGAACAGAGTTTTGTACAACGCTGCTAAAAGCTACAGCCAGCAATTAACAGGAAAAGAACGCTACGAAAGACTAAAAACAGTAATTTCCTTGAAAATTGCCGACTTTGAAATGTTTGAAAATCAGCCAGATTTTTTGTCGCGGTTTGTTTTTCAAGAAAAAGAGCAACAGTTTGAGTGTCCAGATACTGCAATAGAATTAGTATTTATCGAACTGCCAAAATTTAGCAAGGAATTAGCAGAATTAGAAACAACCGCAGAGCAATGGATTTACTTTCTCGAAAAGGCCAGCACTCTGGAGACAGTACCAGAAACACTCAGTGCAGTTCCCGAAATTCAGAAAGCTTTTAGAATTGCCAGCGAGGAAAACTTCACTCAGGAAGAATTAAATGAATTGCAGAAGCAAGAACTGTGGATTCAAGACCAGCAGATTGCCATAGATGTGGCCAGAGAACAGGTGACAAAAACTGCTCAACTATCGTTAATATTGCGTCAGCTAGTGAAGCGTTTAGGCACAATACAACCGGAAACTGAAAACAGCATCCGTCAATTAGGTATACAGGAATTAGAAGAACTAGGAGATGCCGTGCTGGATTTCAACAAGCCGTCAGATTTAACAGCATGGTTGCAGGCTAATGCAATATAGAATAACATCCTCGATCCGGAAATTTTCCCCTCAATTATTTACGTTATGAAAATTAGCAAAACAAATTGGAAATATGTTTTTTTGCTGGGCCCCCTCCTCATCGCTGCGGGGGTAACAGCAGCACTTGTATCTGGAGTATGGGACCCCCTGACAGTCGGTTTAGTTATTGCCGGAGCAGTGACGATCGCACTTTGGCTGCTATATTTGAGTTACGAACAAAGCTTTTGGGGGCAGCGTTCCACTCAAGCCAGCACCAACGCCCTAATTGCTACCCTCGCCGTCTTTGTGATTCTCGGAGTAATTAACTTCATAGCCGTTCGCTATCCCGTCCGCATCGACTTAACCGAAAGCCAACAATTTACCCTTGCCCCGCAGACTCAACAAATACTGCGAAACCTGCAACAAACAGTCAAAGTTTGGGTATTTGACCCCATCCAAAACCCCCAAATTAAAGAATTGCTGCAAAGCTACAAACGCGAGGGAGGCGAAAAGTTCCAATTCGAGTTTGTTGACCCGCAGACCCAACCTGGAAAAGCGCGGGAATTTAGTATTACTAGCATCGGAGAAGTTTACCTGCAATCCGGCGACAAAAAACAAGTTCTGCAAAAAGGTGGCACTGCTTTTGGTAGCGACCCAAATCAAGGTCTTTCAGAGATCAAACTGACCAATGCCTTAGAAGAAATCCTGAGCACTCGCGTTGCTACAGTTTACTTTTTGCAAGGCAAAGGAGCCCGCCCGATAAAGGAAGGTCAAGGCGGAATTCAGCAAGCTGAAAAAGCTTTGAAAGATAAATACTACAACGCCCAAACGCTGAATTTGACCGACCGCAAAGAAGTTCCAGAAGATGCAGATGCTTTAATCATTCCGGGGCAGGACAAACCGTTTTCCGATACAGAAATTAAAGCACTAAGAGCTTATCTCGATCGCGGCGGCAGTTTATTGTTAATGGTAGACCCGGCAATTGATACGGGATTGGGCAAATTTCTGGAAGAATGGGGCGTAAAACTAGACGCCCGTTTGGCCATCGATGCTTCGGGCACTGGTCAAAGATTTGGCCTGGGCCCCACGGTTCCCACGGTCAGGCGCTACGGTGAACATCCGATTACTCAAAGTTTTGGCAACGGTATTTCATTTTATCCATTTGCGCGTGCTTTGGAAACCTCTCCAGTAGCAGGGATAGAGGAAAAACCGCTGATTTGGACGAGTCAGGAAAGTTGGGCGGAAAGCGATTTGACGACTAAGAAATTGGAGTTTGATCAGAAGACCGATCGACAAGGCCCGCTATTATTAGGTGTAGCTTTAGTTCGATCGTCAACTGACAGCACTCCCTTAAAGCCCTCACCTTCACCAACACCAACTTCGCCATCGCCTTCACCCCAAGCATCACCGGCAACGCCATCGCCTTCACCCCAAGCATCGCCGACAGATTCCCCATCACCGACAGATTCCCCATCACCGACAACTTCCCCATCACCGACAACTTCCCCATCACCGACAACTTCCCCATCGCCGACAACTTCCCCATCGCCGACAACTTCCCCATCACCGACAGATTCCCCATCACCGACAACTTCCCCATCACCGACAGATTCCCCATCACCGACAACTTCCCCATTACCGACAACTTCCCCATCACCGACAACTTCCCCATCGCCGATAGATTCACCCTCACCGACAACTTCGCCAACAGCTTCCCCAATCAGCTATTCGGTGATTGTCTCGCAAGAAGCAACGCCTCCAGCATTACCGACGACTTCGCCAACACCGGCAGCATCTCCCACAGCATCTCCCAGTCCAACCGCAACTCCTTCCGCGCCTTCAACTCCTATAAAAACACCGCGAATGGTAGTAATTGGCACATCTCAATTCGTGACTAACGGTTGGTTTGACCAACAACTCAATAGCGACGTGTTTCTCAATTCAGTCAGTTGGTTGAGTAAACCAGACCAGCAAAGCTTTTCTATCAGTCCGAAAAAAGCTACTAACCGCCGCATTAACATGACTGCCCTCCAAGTAGGATTGCTGGTGTTAGCTTGGCTAATGTGGCCTTTACTCGGACTGGGAATTGGCGGCGCTATCTGGTGGAAGAGAAGATAAGTTAGTTGACTGTTGTCAGTTGACTGTTGACAGTTGTCAGTTGACAGTTGACAGTTGTCAGTTGACAGTTGTCAGTTGACTGTTGACTGTTGACAGTTGTCAGTTGACAGTTGACAGTTGACAGTTGTCAGTTGACTGTTGACTGTTGACAGTTGTCAGTTGACAGTTGTCAGTTGTTATTAATAACAAACTCCCCAATTCCCAATGCCCAATTCCCAATGCCCAATGCCCAATTCCCAATTCCCAATTCCCAATTCCCAATGCCCAATTCTCAGTTATTATGAAATTGCAGAAAAATACATTAGTATTGATAGCCGTCGCGCTTAGTATGACTGGGTTGGTTGCTTTGTTCGAGATGCAAGTATCTCCGAAACAGGAAGCCGCTAAGGAAGAAAAACAGAAAATTTTTGCTTTTAACTCCGATCGCGTACAATTCTTTACAGTCAAAACTTCCGAAAAAATATTGACTTTTGAGCGAGTTTATGCTACAAAAGGAGGCAAGTCTAGCTGGGAAATGAAATTGCCAGTGCAAGCACACGCCAGTCAGGCATCGGTGGATTTTTTGCTAGACAGACTGGCAACAGGAAAGAGCGATCGCACGATTAATACTACTGCTGCTCAACTGCCAGAATTCGGTCTCGACCAACCCCAAGCTACAGTCACAGTAAAACTGGACAACCAGGAAACTCACCGCCTAGTTTTAGGCAAAACAGACTTTAGCGGCCGCTTCTTGTACGCTCAAGCCAATCCGCCAGAAGCGCCCACTCAAAATTCCGCCCAAAATTTGCCCGTGCTGCTAGTGCCTTTTGACTTTAAAAATGCCGTCCAGCGACCTTTGTCAGAGTGGAAAAAAGCAGAAGAACCCAAAACAGAGAAACCGCAAAAACCCTCTCCCACGCCCAGTCCAGACAATAAATAGATGCCCAGTTGATCTGAGATGTTGCACCATTCTCAATAAGCCTTTTATGAACAGGCAAAATGCCTGTTTCACAAAGAGTGAATTTTCTTCTGAAACAGGCCCGAAAGCCTGTTGCTGACAATGGTGCACTCTGGGATAGAATTTAAAGAACAAATCCCAAAACCTGTTACATCCAACATTCCTCACCTAAAATACAGAAAAGTCTAAACTTAAACTGTATTTAAGTGGCGTGCATTACCCCCAGGAAAGGGCGAATATGTTTCAGACAGCACTCAACCAAGGTACGACAGCAACGGATACAGCGCTTGACGTTGAACTCCGCAAGGTATTTAAGGTATTTAATGGCGAAACCGCAGTCCGCGGAGTAGACCTCAACATCCGCCAAGGAGAATTTTTTAGCATCCTCGGGCCGAGTGGCTGCGGCAAGACTACGACGCTGCGCTTAATCGCTGGGTTCGAGACTCCCTCGGCGGGCGAATTGATGATTCGTGGCCAGTCGATGACCAACACTCCAGCTTACCGCCGTCCGGTAAATACTGTGTTTCAAAGCTATGCTTTGTTCGGACACATGAATGTCTGGGACAATATCGCTTTTGGATTGCGGATCAAAAAACTGGGTAAAGCAGAAATTGAAGAACGGGTACGGGAAGTTTTGCAATTGGTGAAAATGGAATCTTTCGCCAACAGGTTTCCCGGTCAAATGTCGGGCGGCCAGCAGCAGCGGGTGGCTTTGGCGAGAGCTTTGGTAAATAGACCGGCGGTTTTGCTGCTGGACGAACCCCTCGGTGCTCTGGATTTGAAGTTGCGGAAGCAGATGCAGTTGGAACTGTCGAATTTGCATCAAGAATTGGGTTTGACTTTTGTGATGGTGACTCACGACCAAGAAGAGGCGATGAGTCTGTCTGACCGGATTGCGGTGATGCACGAGGGCAGGATTGAGCAAATTGGCTCTCCTGAAGAAATTTATGAGTGTCCGCAGACGGCTTTTGTGGCCGATTTTATTGGCGATACGAATTTGTTTGCTGGTACGGTAGAATCTATCGACCGATCGACTATCACAGTTCGCACATCAGCCAATCTGAAAATAATCGTTCAGCAGTCGGATATGTGGAATGGTGTCACAGGCGACTCTGTTGTGGTCAGCGTTCGGCCGGAAAAAGTATATTTGAATCTCTACCAGCCGGAAGTGTCAGTCAACTGTTTTGAAGGGCGGCTCAAAAATACTATGTACATGGGCACGCACGTTCATTACGTCGTTGAGTTGGCTTCGGGCGATAAAATTACTGTGCGCCAGCCAAATACTGGCGGTTCTTTCCCAGATCCGCACACGCCAATTTACGCTTATTGGGGAACTACTGATTGTCTCGCTTTGACCGATCGGAATTAGTCTGTTGGCAGTTGGTAGTTGGTATTAGTCATTAGTCATTGGTTATTTGTTGGTGGTGGGTTCTCCTAACAAATAACATACGACAATTCCCAATTCCCAATTCCCAATTCCCCAATCTTCAATCTTCAATCTTCAATCTCCAAATCTAAAATCTAAAATCTAAAATCTAAAATCTAACTGTGCCTCCGACTAACTTACCAATTTCCAGGATTTTCCCGGCTAATTCTACACGCCGTCAGTTCCTAAAAAATTCGGCGGCGACAATTTCCGGTTTAGCTCTTTCGAGTTGTGGCTGGCGACTTGCAGACGTACAATCTGCTCCTCCTGTCAAAGGTGCGGCAGACAAACTTTTCATCTATACTTGGGCAGGCTATACCGATGAAGCTTTGCTCGATCGCTTTGCCGAAAAAACTGGCATTCGCGTAGTGGCAGACGTGTTTAGCTCCAACGAAGAGATGCTGGCGAGAGTTCAAGCTGGTGGCGCCCGCGCCTACAGCATCATTTACCCATCTGACTACATGGTGGTTCAAATGACGGAACTTGGGCTGTTGAGCCCATTAGACCACTCGATTTTGGGCGGACTCGATCGGCTCAAAAAACAGTTTCAAAACCCTGTCTATGACCCAGGAAACCGCTACAGCGTGCCTTTGAGTTGGGGCACCACAGGCTTGATTTACAACACCGAACAACTCAAAGAAGCTCCTGAAGATTGGGAGTATTTGTGGCAGCACAAACAGGAGTTAGCAAAGCGAATGACGCTGGCGAGTGATGTTCGAGAAGTCATGGGCGCTGCGTTGCGGATGCTGGGCTATTCTCTGAATTCTACGAACCAAGACCAAGTGAAACAAGCTTACGAAAAGTTGGTGGAACTCAAACCGGCGATCGCATCTTTTACTACTGATGCTTGGCGGCCTCAAATGCTGACGGGGGATTTGAAAGTAGCTATGTGTTATTCTTCTGATGCTAATGAAGTAATTTCAGATAACGATAAATTGAAGTATATCGTCCCCAAAAGCGGTTCTTCTCTGTGGACTGACACTTTAGTAATTCCTCAAGGTGCTCCCAATCCCGAAGCAGCTTATAAATGGATTAACTTTCTCCTGCAAGCCGATGTCGCTGCTTCTTTAGTAGAGCGGCTCAGTTTTTCAACTCCTTCGGAAGATGCTTTTAGTTTGTTGACGCCGGAAGTCCGCGAAAACGAGATTCTTTTCCCTTCGGAAGATATTTTGAAAAAGTGCGAAGGTGTGGCTCCGGTAGGGAAATTTATGGAAGTGTACGATCGCTATTGGACTCAATTAACCAGCGGCTAATCATCAAACCTAGGGCGGGTTTTACAGGCAATCTCTGATTCTACCCAATATTTACATAAACCCGCCCCCCTACAGCAGATATCCCACTCTATCCGTATTATATCCGCGTTAATCCGCGTTCATCAGCGGTTAAAAACTCAAAAAAATTGATCTATGGCTGTTTCAACTAGAACTCCCCCTCCTATTCCTCCCAATTCTCCATTGAAGGCTGAAACTGTTTCCCCCTGGTCGGCGTGGGCTGTGCCATTGGCATTGCTCGGCCCTTCTGGATTGTTGCTGCTTTTATTATTAGTCATACCAACCCTGGTGATTTTTCAGCTTAGTTTGGTGCCGAATATTAAGCCAGGAGATTTGGTGAATCCTTCGGGAATCGGCAATTACCTGCGAGTGTTTGAGCCGCTGAATTTGCAGGTGATGGGTCGATCGCTCTATTTTGCAACGGGGACTACTATTCTGTGTTTGCTGCTGGGATTTCCCGTCGCTTACTGGATCGCCCTCAATGTCTCGAAAAAGTGGCGGAATTTAACTTTGTTAGGGTTTGTGTTGCCGCTGTGGACTTCTTCGCTGTTGCGATCATATGCTTGGATTACAATTCTGCGTCCTACGGGGGTTCTCAACTCGCTGCTGGCACTTCTAGGCATTCCTCCTCTGGAATTGCTTAATCAAAGTTCCGCAGTTTTAATCGGCATGGCTTACAGTTATTTGCCTTATATCGTGACAATTCTCTACGCTTCTTTGGAAAAGTTAGACCGCAGGTTGTTAGAAGCATCTCAGGATTTGGGTGCGAATCCAGTGGAAACTTTCTGGAAAGTCACAGTACCTCAGACGATGCCGGGAATTGCTGCGGGTTCTTTGCTAGTATTTATTAGCAGTTTGGGCGATTTTGTCGATCCAGAGTTGCTCGGTGGAGCTTCGAGTATGACCGCAGCTCGTTTGATTTACAATCAGTTTTTGGGGGCGACTCAAAATTGGGGGCTGGGTTCGGCTCTGAGTATGGTATTAATCTTTGCAGTGAGTATCGGAATTGCCCTTTTACTCAAATATGGCGATCGTAATGCAGTTTAGGATGTTTAAGGAAGAAGGAAGTTCGGCAACGGATTATATAACGGATGTAACGGATGTGACGGCTGTCAGTCCGATGGAAGAAGGAAGAAAACAATCCTAACGAATTAACAATTACCAATTACCGATTACCGAGAAATGGAAAAGACAGCCGAAAATCCACAGGAGGAAATACAAGCCGATATGTACTTAAAACCTAAATTTAAGATTTCTTGGCAGGTGATATTTGCCGTTGTGATGTTTTTTTATATGTACCTGCCCATCCTGGTACTCACATTTTACAGCTTTAACAAATCGCGTTTTAGCGCCGGCTGGGAAGGATTTACTTTAGATTGGTACGTTAAATTATTTAGCGATACGCGGATTTTAGTTGCCCTGAGAAACAGTTTAACAGTTGCTGTTTGTGCAGTTGCAATCTCGGCCGTACTTGGCACTTTGATGGCCGTTGGTTTAGCCCGCTACCGCTTTCTTGGCAAGAGTTTATATCAAGGAGTCTCCTACTTGCCGATTATTATTCCAGATATTGCGACCGCAGTTGCTACTCTGGTATTTTTAGCGGCGCTGGCTATTCCTCTGAGTTTGTGGACAATTGTCGCCGCTCACATTGTGTTTTGTCTGGCTTACATCGCCCTAGCTGTTTCTACTAGATTGGCCGATTTAAACCCGTATTTAGAAGAGGCTGCCTTGGATTTGGGTGCAACGCCTGTTGAAGCTTTTATTCAGGTTTTGCTCCCTCAATTAATACCCGGAATTGTTTCAGGTTGTCTGCTGTCTTTTGTCCTCAGCATGGACGATTTTTTGATTGCGAGTTTTACCGCAGGTAGCGGGACTACAACTCTGCCGATGGAAATTTTTAGCCGGATTCGGACTGGAGTAAAACCGGATATTAATGCTCTCAGCGTGCTGTTGATAGTAGGTTCGGGAGGATTGGCATTTTTAGCGGAATATTTGCGCGGCCGGGGCGAGCAAAAACGGGCTCATTAGTCATAGGTTATTGGTCACCAAAAAACCCGGTTTCTTTAAGAAACCGGGTTTCTGAAGCGGTAAGGTGCGAACTACGCAGCCTACATAGGTTCGGCGTCTAGGACCCAATTGCTGCTATTTTGCTGCTGGTAATTTCACCTTAGTAGCCAAACCTAGTGCTTCCAAAACTTGAATTGTCATCCAAGTGAAGTCAATTTCCCACCATTCCATTCCGTGACGCGCAGAGTATTGATAAGCATGGTGGTTGTTGTGCCAGCCTTCGCCGTAAGTCAAGACAGCCACCCACCAACAGTTAGTAGAACTATCGTTTGTTTCGTAGGTGCGGTAGCCAAATTTGTGAGTGGCGCTGTTAACAAACCAGGTGCAGTGATACACCAAAACTAAGCGTACAAAAATTACCCACACTACAAACGGCCAGCCTGCTGCTAAGTAAAGCAAGACGCCAAAGACGATTTGCATCGGGAGAAAGTAGTTTTGCAAAAATTGGTAAAATGGATCGCTCGAAATGTCTTTTGTACAGCGGGAAATTTCAGCGTGAGCTGGACCTTTATATAGCATCCAGCCAATATGACTCCACCAAAAACCCTTTTGGGCATTGTGAGGGTCGATCGCATTTTGGTCAGAGTGGGTGTGGTGCAATCGGTGCAGCCCAACCCAATCAATTATTCCTCCTTGACAGGCAAGGGCTCCACAAAATGCTAGAAAATATTCGACGAATTTTGGTGTCTGAAAACTGCGGTGGGTGAGCATACGATGCCATCCGAGAGTTATTCCCAAACCGCCGGTTATCCAGTGCATGAATACTGTTAAACCAACTGCTGTCCAATTGAAGTTACTTGGTAGCAGGGCGAACAAAGCGCCGATATGAAGTCCTGCTAAACTAATAACGTGCTTCCAATTGTATTGGAGTTTTTCTTGCGTTGCTATTGTCATTCTTTTTTTGATTTCTGATGAGATGCCGACCGGGATTCACGCATAATAGTTTGGATTGAGCAGTGAACTTTTTTGCTGCACACTTGCCCAAACTAATAAAGAATCAATGATAGATTTGGGATTAGGATTGAAAAAAATTTACGGTTGTATTTTGAAAATAAAAAATTTGGCTGCCAAACAAAATTTTTTGTTCCCAATTATATTATAACTGATTCTGGTTTTGGTTGGGTCGATCGCACTACATGATTCGAGCTTACTTCAACCCAACCTATACCGCTCGCAAAAACAGGATGAGGCATTGGTCACGAGCCATTAGTCCAGAACTGATGACCGACAACCCATGACTCATTGCCCATGCTATTTTTCTGCTAATTTCACTTTGGTTGCCAAACCAAGTGCTTGCAGCAGTTGAATTGTCATCCAGGTGAAGTCGATTTCCCACCATTGGAGACCGTGGCGCGCCGAGTATTGAAAGGCGTGGTGGTTATTGTGCCAGCCTTCGCCGTAGGTGAGCAGGGCAACCCACCAGCAGTTGGTCGATCGATCGCCCGACTCGTAGGTGCGGTAGCCAAATTTGTGGGTAGCGCTGTTAACAAGCCAAGTGCAGTGGAACACCACCACGATCCGCATAAACACGCCCCAAACCACGAAAGACCAGCCGCCTAATAAATAAAGCAACACACCGAAGACGACTTGGATGGGGATAAAATATGCTTGGAGAAACTTGTATACTGGGTCGTCGCCGATGTCTTTAGTAAAGCGGGGGATTTCCACTCTGATCGGGAGATCCGAGAGCATCCAGCCCATGTGGCTCCACCAGAAGCCTTGATTGGAATCGTGGGGATCTGTTTCGGTGTCGGAATGTATGTGGTGTAACCGGTGCATTCCTACCCAGTCGATCGGGCCACCTTCACAGGAAAGGGTACCGCAAATAACTAGAAAATACTCTAGCCATTTCGGTGTTTGAAAACTGCGGTGGGTGACGAGGCGGTGATATCCGAGAGTAATTCCTAAACCACCTGTTACCCAATGCAGGAAGACTGCTAGCCCGACCGCAGACCAGCTAAAATTACCCGGCAGCAAAGCAAATAAAGCACCGATGTGCAGAAAGGCCATAAAGCCTACGACAGGCCAATCAGGAGAAGTTTTTTTGGAAGTTGCAATCGTCATGAATATATTATGTTTACAAACTAGGGGCCGCATCTACGCCATAATGAACAGCGCGCACGCAAAGGGTGAGCGAGGTATAGATGAATAGCGTTTCACGGCTACAGGAAGCAGAACAGGCACTCTTTCAGATTTTTTCTGGTATTGACACTACAGTCAAGCAAAATCTTCAACGAGTCTTAAAAGCTTTTCGCAGCCACCGGGTTGGAGTCCACCATTTTGCAGGGGTTACGGGTTACGGCCACGATGATTTGGGTCGGGAGACTTTGGACGGGGTGTTTGCCGAAGTGGTAGGGGCCCAGGCCGCGGCTGTCCGGGTACAGTTTGTTTCGGGTACTCACGCGATCGCCTGTGCTCTTTTTGGCATCCTGCGTCCTGGTGACGAAATGTTGGCAGTGGCTGGTTCTCCCTACGATACTTTAGAAGAAGTGATCGGCTTGCGGGGGCAAGGTCAAGGTTCACTTGTTGAGTTTGGCATTAGTTACCGTGAGTTGCCTCTAACTCGCGAAGGAAGTTTGGATTGGCACGCATTGAGCTCTACTATTTCAGCAAAGACTCGCCTGGTTTTTATCCAGCGCTCTTGCGGCTATTCTTGGCGGTCGAGTTTGTCTATTTCTGAGATTGAAAAAATCGTCGCCATAGTCAAACATCAGAATCCTAACACAATTTGCTTTGTTGATAATTGTTACGGGGAGTTTGTGGATGATTGCGAACCTACTGCTGTGGGTGCCGATCTGATGGCTGGTTCTTTAATCAAAAATCCGGGGGGTACGATCGTCCCTGCGGGCGGTTACGTGGCCGGCAGGGCTGATTTAGTGGAGGCGGCAACTTGTCGCTTGACGGCGCCGGGAATCGGCAGCAGCGGCGGTGCAACTTTTGATTTGAATCGGTTGCTGTTTCAGGGTTTGTTTATGGCTCCCGGTTGTGTGGGAGAGGCGATGAAGGGCAATCATTTGACGGCTTATGTTTTTTATAAGTTGGGTTATCGAGTGAATCCTATGCCTTTGGCCAGAAGACGAGATGTGATTCAGGCGATCGAATTCGGTTCTGCTGATAAGTTAATTGCTTTTTGTCGCGCCGTTCAGCAAAACTCTCCCGTTGGTTCCTATTTAGATCCCGTGCCGGCTCCGATGCACGGGTATGAAAGTCAGTTAGTGATGGCTGGGGGTACTTTTATTGATGGGAGTACGTCGGAGTTTTCGGCTGACGGGCCTCTGCGGGAGCCTTACGTGGCTTTTTGTCAGGGGGGGACTCATTGGACTCATGTATCGATCGCCCTGGAGGATGCGATCGAGGCTGTGGGCCCCGCTAATAAGTAAGTTGTAGGGGCGGTGCTGTACCGGGGTATCTCTGGGTTTTCATGGTGATTTTTGGGGATTTTTTGACCGCAGATGCAGGCAGATTGACGCTGATGAACGCAGATTAGAAGATGTATCCGGGGTCGGCTGCTGGGAGTGGGTTCGCCTTCGATCGCGCCGGCATCGGTACACAGAAGCAGAGTTAAAATTAATATCGCTGTATTTGCGAGTTTACTCGGCTTTTTTGAGTGCTTGAATATTGCATTGCATAATTATGCTGACATTGCGCGAAATCTTGTCTATTTCCCAATCCCACCACCTAATTTCTAATAGTTCTGCAACTTCACCATCGCTAAAACGCTGTTTGATTGGATGGGCGGGGTTTCCACCCACAACGGTGTAAGGGGGAATGTCTTTTACTACAACGGATTTGGCAGCAATAACGGCACCGTCGCCGATTTTGACTCCGGGCATAATCATGGATTCATAGCCGATCCAAACATCATTGCCAATGACGGTATCGCCTTTAGTTGGCAGTTCCATTAATAAATTCATGGCTGTTTCCCAACCGTTGCCAAAAACCGGAAAAGGGTAAGTTGAAATGCCGTCGAGTTTGTGATTTGCACCGTTCATGATGAATTTGACGTTGGTGGCGATCGCACAAAATTTGCCAATAATTAATCGATCGTTTCCATAGTTATAAAGTACATTTTTTTCAAAGTTTTCTGGTTCTATTGGATCGTCGTAATATGAGTAATCGCCGACGATAATGTTGGGGGATTTAATAAAGTTTTTGATGAAGCATACACGCCGCTGATCGGCCATCGGATAGGGTCGGTTTGGATCGGGCCCAATTTGTGTCATAAGTTTCAAGCTTTATTCGTTAAGCGGCTGGATTGATGTACTGTTAATCCGAGTTAGGTTTGCTTCTGCTTCATTAACATAGACTAATAGAGTTTGTCAAGGGGTGGGCGAGAAATTTGGGGTCGATCGCCCTGCAAGAAATGAGACAAAATGGTAAAAGCCAACATCCATCCGTGTTGCGAAGCGGTTAAAAATCCCAAATTAATATTAAACAAGCGATCGCAGTGAGATAATTTATGAGAGTACGAACCTACGAAATCGGTGATACCCAACAAATTGTAAAACTGTTTTACGACACCGTACACGAAGTAAACATCCGCGATTACACAAAAGCACAAGTAGATGCTTGGGCTCCAGCCGATATCGATATTGAAAGTTGGACTAAAAGTTTAAGCAGTAAATTTACTTTCGTAGCAGAAGAGGGTGAGAAAATTGCAGGTTTTGGGGAATTAGAAGCAAGCGGCCATATCGATCGCTTTTACTGTCATCAAGATTTTCAAAGACAAGGAGTTGGCAGACTAATTTTAAAACAAATTGAGTCAAAAGCCAAAGATTTAGGAATTAACAAGTTATTTACCGAAGCCAGCATTACAGCTAGACCTTTTTTTGAAAGCCAGGGATTTATTGTGATTAGAAAACAAGAAGTAGAACGCAGAGGACAAAAATTCATCAACTTTGCGATGGAAAAAAATATATAAACAACGATTTGTGTAAAATTAGATCGAAGAGTTTTATCCAGGAGTTGCGATGGTGACGGAAGCTACAAATGTGCTGGGCGGAAAGTTAGAGACTTGCTGCACTTCCCCAATGACAGGATATTATCGGGACGGCAAATGCAATACAGGTGGTGGCGACTTTGGGGCTCACACTGTTTGTGCTCAACTTACAGAAGAGTTTTTGCAATTCACCAAGTCGAATGGAAATGATTTGAGCACTCCGGTTCCCGAATTTAACTTTCCCGGTTTGAAGCCTGGGGATTGCTGGTGTTTGTGCGCTTCTCGCTGGAAGGAAGCAATGGATGCGGGATGTGCGCCGCTTGTGGTTTTGGGTGCGACTCACGCCCTGACTTTGGAATACGTTTCTTTGGATGAATTGAAGCACCATGCTGCTGATTTGTAGGAGGATGTGGGTGTGCGATCGCTTTTAGTCAATAAGGGCGATCGGGTTTTTCTGATGAATAGCAAATTTATCCTTCGTAACAGAAATATTTAAGTGCGATCGGGCGTCACTGTAAACTTTTATGGTTTAGTTTGTGGTTCCCACTTACAGATAGACTCTGGCTTGAGAGGGCAAGTTTTAGGGGCGATCGGATTTTCCATGAGGTCAAGCTCAATCAGGTTAGTCAAAGAGGCTAGCGGTTTGATGTCGCTGATTTCATTGAAGTTGAGGTCAAGCTCAATCAGGTTAGTCAAGGATTCTAGCGGTTTGATATCGCTGATGTGATTGAAGCCAAGGACGATCAAAGCCAGGTTAGTCAAGGATTCTAGCGGTTTGATGTCGCTGATTTGATTGTTCTGGAGGTTGAGATAAGTCAGGTTAGTCAAGGATTCTAGCGGTTTGATGTCGCTGATTTGATTGAAGCTAAGGATGAGATCAGTCAGGTTAGTCAAGGATTTTAAGGGTTTGATATCGCTGATGTGATTGAAGCTGAGGACTAGCTCAGTCAGGTTAGTCAAGAATTCTAGCGGTTTGATGTCGCTGATTTGATTGTTCTGGAGGTTGATCTCCGTTAGGTTGGTTAAGGATTCTAGCGGTTTGATGTCGCTGATTTGATTGTTCTGGAGGTTGAGTTCCCTGAGAAGAGAAAGTTTCTGATTAGCCGCATCGCACTCAGTAGTCCCTGCTTGCTGCAACAGCACCTCAACAGTGTGTTTAGCTTCTGGACTCAAATCAGCTTTTTCGCGACACCAGTCAGCAAATGTTCTGTTTTCCACTCGCACTTCTGCAGCCTTCGCAGACAGTCCATTTCCAGATAATGCTAGAAGCACACAACAAGTAAGTGCGATCGACCTTGGTAAATTGATATATTTCTGTGCCACTATAAGTGTCATAATCTTATATATCTAATTGAAAGTTAAAGCCATCTTGCACCACAAACACAACCAATAATTGATTCAGTTTTTTTCAAAGGACTTAAGCTTTGAGGCAGAGGTTTGAACCCCTGCCGGACTGAAGGAAAGAGGGCAATATCATGTCCCTGCAAAATACCTCTTAAAAACTCTCCTAATCACCTCACTCAGGCAACTTATACTGCCCCACAATCCGCTTAGCATATTCCGGCACATGAGCCTCTAATTTCTCAGGATAATTGCGCTTCACATACAGATAATTGCGAGTGAAATGAGAATCAATCGAAAACCGAGCATATTCCAAACCCTTCGGCCCAATTCTCTCAATAAAAACTCCCATTAACTTCGCCGCCCACATCGGCAAAGTCACTCCTTTTTCATAAGCAGGAATGCTTTGCTGAACCGCCTCTTTTCTGTTTCCCTTAGACATCACCGGCTGAGTATTTAGCTGATCCGTTACCAAATCTAACATTTCTTGCCCGGTGTCATTTCGCACCACAATCCACTGCCAGCCAAAGGGCGCGCCCATGTAGCCCACAACTAAATCTGCTAAAGAATTCACATAATCAAAACAGCTCAAACAAGAAGGAGCAAAAACATCTTTCAATTCCTTAGTATTCAAGCCAAAAAAAGGCACTTTTTCTTCCGAACCATCTTCGTGTTTGAAGTGAACGTTAAAATCTTGCATAAACTCGTAAGACACTACCGTTTCAGGAGAACGGCTAGTCGTGTCTAGGAATTTCTGCAAGCCTGCGCGGCTGACATTATCGACGCAGGGAGTTCCCAAAACGTAGAGCTTTTCTAAACCGAGTTTTTTCTCGACTGTTCGCAAAGCTTGAATTTGACAGCCGACACCAATTACTAACAGCCGCTTCATCCCAGATTTTTCTATTTGTTCTAATACTGAAAGATTGGGAGAGAGAGTTGGTTTGTTGACTTTTGCTGCGAGAATCTCTTCACGATTTTTAGCAATTATCGGCATCGGTTGAAAGCGGTCTTCTTTAGTATTTTGGACGCAAACAACGCCTTCTACAATTCCTTTTTCGAGCATTTGAATCGCAATTGTGCTGACGATCCCCGTCCACTGAGCGCCCTCGATCGGCTCTTTTTTCCGAGCCGCCATCATGTTTTGACTGACTCCAAAATACCAATCGTCGGGATTGTCGAGATTGCGCGATCGCCCGTGAATCTCTGCTTCTAATTCCGCGATGTGCTGTGTTAAGAAAGCACAAGATTCCTTGACATAATGAATGTAATATGTATCGCACAAACCGCACTCGCTGCACAGTTCTTTAGCGGGGCGGCGGCTACCGGGTTTGAGGGCCTTGGATTTTTGGTGCTTAGTAGAATCGGTGGCGGTCATCTAAATTACTTATTTTATGCAGATATGGCTTTTGTTAGGATATCACAGCAATTTCCGTTGATTTACCTGCTTTATTCTTTCTTTCAGTCCTCCCAGGCGGACGCAAGCTTGTGCGGGAGCAAATTCGGTTCGCCCGAAATTGGCGGTTTTCAAAGCTTAAAAAATATTAGTCAGGACTTACCTAGGTTGCCCTAGAAACCCGGTTCCTTGCTGAATACCTCAGTGTTAAACCAAAGAGTTATGGTAACAACCGGGTTTCTTTGTGTAGTTTTGGTAAAAAAACTCGGTTTCACAGCATCGCCGTGCGTCTAGGAGTGTTTGTGTAAGTCCTATTAGTATCAATCCGGATCTAGCAGGCGATCGCGGGAATACATAGCCAAATAAAGCTATAAAAAAATGGTAAAAATGTTTGTGACAACAGCCCTCGCTGGCATCATGATGAATCTCGCGATTTCGAGCTTTGGATTTGCTGCTTTAATTGGCCCTGTTCCCGCTATGAATCAAACTGTTGCGACTCTAGAAAGAATGCTCAGCGCGACACAAAAGCCGGCGGCCCTGAACTATTCGCGCCTGGGGATTGGCGGCGTGCGGTTGGGGATGTCTGTAGAAGAGGCAAAACGTAAGTTGGGAAAACCGCAGCGCGACGAAACTAAAGCTGCTGGATCTGGGCTCGGTGGCAAGATTCGTACGCTAACCTACCCAAGATTGACCGTAGCAGCATGGGAGGGAAAAGTTTATTTAATTTCTACTACCAATCCCAAGTTTCTGACAATTGATGGTGTGAAGCTAGGAGATAACAGCCAAAAAGTCGTTAAAACTTACGGTTACGGGTCGCAATCTGTGCAGGGTGGAGTGACTCGGTTGACTTACAGCAATGACCAAAAGGCTTCTAATTTGATTGTGGAACTTAAGGTCGATCGCGTGCAAAAAATTATTGTGAGCACGCAGCTCAACTGAAATATTAAACAACTGTGCAAAAGTCCAGGTTCACAAGTTTGTAGTAATGACTTTATTCCTTATTTAAGTAGTTAGACAGAATTAATTACACAAATACATAGTAGAATGATATTCCAGGCAAAATTATGAGTTAATTAGA